>JBILBN010000024.1:0-33420 GCA_044353665.1 Chitinophagaceae bacterium
ATTTACAATTATGCCAGCACTAAGTTTAGCAGAATTGAGCGACGAGAAAATGAATCAAGTTAGGTATTTTAAAGATCCTATTCCAGTAAGAGAAATTAGTTTAGTGACTAATAAATATTTTACTAAAAATAAATTAGCGATTGCATTTACAGAAAGTATTGTATCAAGCATTCCTAAAGAAATGTCTGCCAAAAACAAAAAGAAAAATATATTGGATATTCGTTAATTGTTTTTGCAGATATAAAATTTATTTAAGCCATGCGGTATAATTTCAATTTTCTTGAATTTATGCCGCATTTTATCTTCAAGCAACAGGCCGTTTGTTTTGTTTTGAGCTATAAAATTGAAAATAATAAATCCATTTGGAGACAATTTTTTTGAAATTAAGCTAATAAAATAATCAGTTTGAATATCAAAGGGAACGGTAGTCCCTTTGAATACATCTATGCCAATTAAATCAAACGTTTTATTGGTTTCTTGTAAAAATAACAAGGCATCTTCACAAATCCATTCTACATTATTTTTTGTATTTAATGCCATAAATTCTTTACTCAATGCCAATACATCCTCATCAATATCTACCAGAGTTGTTACTGGATAATGGTGATACTCATTTTGCAAAATTTGCAATGCACTGCCCAAACCTGTTCCTAGTAATAAAAAAGAATTTATATCTGGAATTTCTTTTTTTATTTTTTTAAATGGCAATCTAAAAGGCTCATAGCTCATGCCTTGAGAGTAAATTGCATCAGCACAGGATAACATTATTTGATTTCTAAATAAATAAACACGCAATAAATTATTTTGCACGCTAGTTACTTCCTTAAGTTTAAGAGGAAAAAAATAAGAGATTAGTTTTTTGTAATAAGGAATTTTCATTTAAAATATTATCGCTGACCAAATAATAAACTGCCAATTCTTACCATTGTACTACCTTCCTCAGCCGCAATTTTATAATCGCCACTCATGCCCATTGATATTTCGGTAAAATCTTTTTTGTTTAAAAAATAGGCATTTTTTATAAATTGAAAAATCCCTTTCAATTGTTTAAATTCATTCTTGATTTGAATTGTATCATTTGTATTTGTTGCCATACCCATAATGCCAACGATGTTAACATGGGCATAATTTTTAGGATTGGTCAAATAATAATCCATTAATTCTACCAGCTCTGTTTTGTCTAAACCAAACTTAGTATCTTCATTCGCTACGTGCATTTGTAGTAAAATAGGTATTATTCGATTATTTTTTGCAGCCTGTTTTTCAACTTCATCCAACAGTTTTAAACTATCAATTGAATGAATCATGGAAACAAAAGGTGCGATGTATTTTACTTTATTTGTTTGCAAATGACCAATTAAATGCCACTCAATATCTTTAGGCATTTGCTCATATTTATCAACCATTTCTTGCACTTTATTTTCACCAAAAATGCGTTGTCCTTTTTGATAAATGGGCATTATTTCTTCTACTGGTTTAGTTTTAGAAACAGCTACTAATTTAGTGTGGGTGTTTTTTAATTCTGCGCAGATATTCTCAAATGAACTCATGTTTATTCTTTACAAAATAATTTATGAACGATACCTTTATTGGTTTTTAATTGCAAAATATAATTTCCTTTAGCAAGTTTATCTGTTGGAATATTGATTGCAAAAGAATGATTATTTGAAACTGGTTGACCTATAAAATCAATAATTGAGTAGCTGTAAATCGTTATATTTGAAGAAATAGAAACAACTAAATAATTACTTGTTGGATTTGGGAACAGCGTGAATGAAGAAGCCAGGTTTTTTTCTGTGATAGGCAATGCACTGCAATCACTGGTTCCCCAAATGCAATCTGCAAATTGAGGATAATCGATAAAAGGATTTCTATTTCCTTGCAATAGAAAAACGGCATCATTTCTTTCAATTTCCTTTTGACTAACAGGGTCATTGTTGTGCCATTGTAATAATATTGTAATAGCATCCTGTGTAAGTTCTGCGCCATTGGCCATTATCCAATTTTGCCAACTAGCATCTTCACTTTCATATCGGGTGCTCATGTAAAAATAGGCTCTTGCAAAGTCGCCTTTATAAGCATCTATTGGTTCAAAAATTTTATCTGAATATCCAGGGTAGGTGCTACCCGTTCCTAGTTTTGTACCATTGCTAGAAGTATACGATGCACTATTTACTATACCATACGGAAATGCAGCATGTTTATTGTTTACCCAGCCATCGGTTGCAAAAAGATGATGCAAATCAGAATACATAGGATATGAATTGTCTCCACCAAAATGCTCTTTAGGCCATGTGTGTTCTCTGTTGAAACAATCTCCTTCGGCACTGTAGTTACCGCATTGATCTGTTCCAAAACTAAAAATATAACTAGGAGTGCCATTCGGAATATCAGTATACATATCCCAAACTTTCCCATTTGCTTTTGCATCGGTGCTTTCAAAAGCTGTCCATAAATCTTGGTATAATAAAGCATTATGGCCTTTAATAATATTGTGTAAAACTGTTTTTAATAGAGTGCCATTTTTGCCAAGTGCAGCTGCATAATATTGTGCATTTGCATTGAGTATAAAAATAAAAAATAGTAGGGTTGTTGTTATGATATTTTTTCTAAACATGTGATTTTTTTAATGTGATGCTGTTTTTTTTGATTTAAATATTTCTTTAAAAATGCCAACAAAGGAGATGTAATTTAATGGAAATTCTACCATAACATGCATAAAACTTAAAAGAAATAACCATTTAAATCCTAAGGAATAGTCAATTAAGTATAAAGCAACGGATACAATCCACAAAACAAGAATTAATAATGCCCTACTTTTGGGAATATCATGCCAACCAATCACTTTTGTTTTTGAAAACCAATTTAAATAATGATAGGTATATGCAAAGGCTATAAAACGCATCACTGCAATGCCGGTTCGTGAATGAAAAATTAATTGAATCATGTCTTTTTCACCAGCACTTTTAGCATCTAAAAAATGAATTAACGTATTGTTCAAACTCGCAAATTCTTTATATGAATTTAATCCATAAGGAGTTACCGCAACAAATATTTTATCTTGAAAAACAAAGAATAAAATAAAAGGAATAATGAAGTGCAACCCTACCGAAATATAGCCAACTTTTGAGCTGTTTTTTAACGCACCATATAACATAAATAATAATGTAAAAACATATACATGTATTAATGTTGGTAAAAACATACTGAAAAAAAGCAAATGGTTATCTGAAATAGCAGACAATAAAATAACAACTACAACGCCTATGATTTTATACAGATTGTTTTTCATGAAAGCAAAAAATAATGAACTGGCAAAGGCAATATAAATAGCTCTGTTCACCCATTTATAATCAACTTCCAAATCGGCTAAACCTATGTATTGCTTTAAATTAGTAACCGTCAAAAACAACGAAATAAACAACAGTAAAATTACATCACGTTTATCTGTAGCGTAATAATTTTTATCATGCAGCCATGAAATTTCAGTTAAATAATGCAAAGGCCCTAATACGCCATACGCAAATAAAAATAATTCAAAAGGCATAATAAATGCTAAAATGCAAGAAAAAATCAACAAGCCAATGTTGACATAATCTAAACGATTTCCTGTAGTGATGGCAGCCATAAAAAAGAGAATGTATTCAAAGATAAGAAAATATATAAAATACGATTATTTATCTAAATTGATATCGACAGAAGCAATACATTTATCTATTAATAAAATATATTTATCGATTTCTTTTTGTGTTTTTTTCTTTTCAGCTTCCAACGTTGGTTGAGGTATATTGTTTTTCAATTGCACATTCAGTTGGGCGATTTCATTTTTTTGCAAATCAAATTCTTTCAAATAATTAAATACAGAATTTCGCAATGCTTCATTTTCTTTTTCCAGTCTTTCTGTGCGCAATTTGAGTTTCGTAACCTTAGCCGCTATTTCACCCACCAAAGCATTTGCATTCATCTTGTAAAAATACAAATTCCTGCCTATAAATTCCAAATCTCAAATTAAAAAATTCAAATCTCAAATTAAAAAATTCAAAGTTGATGAATCGTTTCAAGTCACGGTCGTGCAATATTGCTTTCAACGGTTTGGGGCTAAAAAGAAGTTGGCGATTTTGGAGATGAAAACTGTCTGCCACCACTGAACTTGATACGAAGCAAAAAACTTCATTTAACCACTGAACCGCTAATTTCCTGTAGGGGCTGTTAGCAGCAGTATTTCTACTCTGATGTCTTTTCTATGTCTGTGTGTTGGATTGTCTTCTCTTGCGTAACTAAGAGAGAATATTGTATCAATTGACAGTTCTTTATCAATGAAGATAATGAATTTGGGTCTGCTGAAGATTGAAAAGCAATGGACTGTCGAGAACTGTTTGAAGAGAATTGTGTCTCGTAATTGACTAAATTGTCAAACTTGGTATTTTTAATTGTATTTCCCATTACGGTGTAAATTTATAAAATTTATTTGTTGTTATGAAATTATTTGTTCTTCTGTTCTCCAACCTTCAAATTTTCTTTGGTCGTCAATTAATGTTCGTTGAATTGGTGGCATAGGTTGTTGTTGTGGAATATTCTGAACATTTTTAAGTAAGGTGCCTTCGCTTACAAATACGTGTGTTCCAAATTGCAAACTTTCAATTAGTATTCGTCTTGAACTATAATTGGCTGTCATTTGTGTTCCTAATACCAAATTAGGCTCATACGGTATATTTAATTCAAGTTCGGTTTTAATATCGTTAAATGTGTTTTTTATTGTTTGATAAAAGTCATCGTCTGGTTTTTCGATATTCAATCCTAACTCATCTTTTGCTTCTCTTCTATAAATTGAATAGTCGTGACTGCCCGAATCTGAACATAAAAACGCAATAATCTTTTCAATTTGTGCTGTATCTTTTATCTGTTTTGATAAAAGCTTTTTTGCTAACATTTGAATTTGCGTTCTTGAACGGTAAACGTCACCTAGAACTAAAGGGTGTACTTGATTAGACAAATTTATCATTATGTCTTTCAAACTATTTTCGTCATTAATTTTCAAATCCTCTTGAGCAAGTTGAAAATATCCTTTTATTGATTCTACGCTTACAGGTACTCTTGCTGTTGGGTTTTGTGGAGCAAGTGGATTTTGAGGATTTAAAGGGCTGTTTAGGCTTGGGTCTATTGGTCCTAATGTAGCTTGTTTTGTCATTACAATTGTATTTGCACCTAATGAAATTAGTGTCCCAGCACTTTGTGCTTTTGCAGGAATAATAACCTCAAATTCGTCACAAAATTGTCTAATAAGATTTACAAGACTCCAAGCTCCAAGTGTATTACCACCTCTTGTATAAAGTAAAAGTGATATTTTTTTTGGTTTTCCAATCCTGTCAAGATGGTCAATAAAGTAGTCCAGTATTTCAGGATGGATTTGAGTTTCAAAACCAGGTCTGTCACCTGTAACGTAAACAAGAAGTTTGCTTTCTCGTCTTTTTTCAATCTCTTGGTAGAGTGCTATTCTATCTTTAAACATATTTTTATTTTTTAGTTGTTGTTTCGTCTGTTGGTGGTATGCGTTAATATTTCTGCCAACTCTCGCCTAACCGAAAAAACGTATCATTTTAATAAGCGAAGGTTTATTCTTGTTTAAAAAAACAGCCTCACTAAAAAGTAAGGTTGTTTTTAAGAGAAAAAAGTTGTGAAGTTTAACCTCCATAAACCACTTCTACGATGTCGCTTGCTAAACCAATTTCGGCATCATCAATTACGCCAAAAAGTTGGTATTCCCAATGCTCAGGTTGTCCTGGTGTTTGCAAGGTAATGTGGTTGTCATACGGGCTTTTGGTATCTCTTGCCAAAAACTTCCAATCAATTTGTCCTTTCTGACGATGATAAATGTTTACGCCATCTACACCTGCTTTCACAAATTTAATTCTGATGAAACCACCAAAATGCTCAGCGGTAAACTTGCATTTATAGTTGGCAGTATCAACGCCCGTTGTTGTGCCCACAACTCCTAAAATTTGCCCAATGGCAGGTGTGTACGTTGCACTTGTTTTGTAGCGCGCAATTTCAGTTTTTAAGGGCAGTAAAAAATTGGTTTCGATGGTTTTAAAAGCACCCACTGAGCCAGCCAATGCTTGTTTTTTGGCTTCGATGTCGTTGATGCCATCAATAATTTTTTGCACACTAGTTTGCGCTGCGGTTACTTGTGCGGCTGTCAATCCCACTATAGGCCCTTGCATAGCAATTTGCGTTTTGTAATTTGTCAACCAGACGATTGCGCCTGCATTCGTTGACGGATAATATCCTTGACTCATGTTTATTGTAGGGTTTAATTTTTTTTATTAAATGAATACGAAAAAAGGGGGGGGATCAATCTCCAAATTCAGTTAGAACCGCTCCAATTACAAATTGGAGCGGTTTTCATGGAGATTGTAGCACGCCAATTTGAAATTGGAACGATATGCTTATGGTTAGGGTCACTCCAACTTGTAATTGGAGCGTTTGGATCGAAAATTGGAGATGTCTAAATTAAAATTGGAGGAGTAGGAAATAAAATCGGAGATTGAAAATGATTTTTTTTAAAGTAGGTAAGTGAAGTTGAATATTGCATAGTAGGTTGCTTGGTTTTTCATTTTGTATATCAAAAATAAAAATTTTAATTCAATTTTCAAAATAATAAATTGATTTTTTTGAGGTTTTTTGTAAGGTTTTTTCTAATTGATTGAGAATGAAGAAGTAATGTTTTTTAATTGATTGCTTGTTGTGCGCTGGAATTGCATTCGCATTTTTTATTTTATAGTTAACGACTAATGTAAGTTGGTAATCAATCCTGAACAACGGGACAGGAAGCCTCACCTCGTTAAATAGTTGAACGGTGCTATCGCCGTTGTTGATGCACAAAGATTCAGCCCTCGACCTCAAAAAAAATAAATACTTCTCCTATCTACAATCTATCATCTGAAATCTTTTATGTATTTTCACATTCTAAAAATCATATAAATGTCATTTGAACAATTAATAACCGAAAATTATTCATTTAAAGGAGAGAGCATGTTATTGGGTGCTGCTGTTTTAGATGGAAAAGCGATTGCTGGCAGCAGAGTAAATTTGCCCTTGAAAACCATGAACCGACATGGCTTAATTGCTGGAGCCACGGGTACCGGAAAAACTAAAACCTTGCAATTGATTGCAGAAGGGCTAAGTGAAGCCTCAGTGCCAGTGATGATGCTAGACATTAAAGGCGATTTGAGTGGAATTGGTGCCATGGGAACCATGAACGACCGAATTTCTGAACGTTGCACGATGCTAGGCACTGAGTATGTCCCCTCTAATTTTCCGATTGAGTTTTTAACAATGAGTGACGAACCTGGTGCTAGATTAAGAGCAACAGTGAGTGAGTTTGGGCCCGTGTTATTGTCTAAAATTTTAGGATTAAATGAAACACAGGAAGGAATTATGGCAATGATTTTTAAATATTGCGATGATCATAAATTGCCCTTATTGGATTTGAAAGATTTGATTCGTGTATTACAATACATGAACAACGAAGGGAAAGCTGAAATTAAGGAACAATATGGGAATATTTCGAGCCAATCAACAGGAACTATTTTGCGACAAATTATAGGTTTGCAACAACAAAAAGCGGATGTTTTTTTTGGTGAGACTTCGTTTGATGTAGATGATTTAATGCGTATTAGTGATGACGGTAAAGGTATGATTTCGATTGTGAGAGTGGCAGATTTGCAAGATAGACCGAAATTATTTTCGACATTTATGTTGCAATTATTAGCCGAGTTATATGCCTCTTTGCCTGAAGCTGGTGATTTAGATAAACCTAAATTGGTATTGTTTTTAGATGAAGCTCATTTAATATTTCAAGATGCCTCTAAAGCCTTGTTGCAACAACTAGAAACGGTTATAAAATTAATTCGTTCAAAAGGGGTGGGGTTGTTTTTTATCACACAAAGCCCTGCTGATATTCCACAAGATATTTTAGGACAATTGGGTTTGAAAGTGCAACATGCATTAAGAGCCTTTACTGCAAAGGATAGACAAGATATTAAAAAAGTAGCCGAAAACTATCCTGAAACGGAATTTTATAAAACAGAAGATTTGATTACACAATTGGGAATAGGAGAGGCTATTGTTACCTTATTAAATGAAAAAGGGATTCCGACACCTTTGGTACACACCATGTTGTGCCCTCCACGTTCTCGTATGGATATTTTATCCGAAGGAGAAATAAATACCATTGTTTCTAAATCTAAAATTGCACCAAAATACAATCAAGAAGTGGATAGCATGAGTGCTTACGAAATGTTGAATGCAAAACTTTCGGATTCAAAAGTTGAAGAAGCTGATGACTTAGAACAAGCAGATGAAAAACCGATTTCCAAAAAAGCAATCAAAGAAGAAAAAAGTACCTTGGAAACAATTTTAGAAAATCCTATAGCTCGGCAAGTAGGTAGAACGGCGGCTAGTATTATTACTCGTTCCTTGTTAGGCGTTTTGGGTTTGAGCAGTACTACAAGACGTAAAAGAAGTACCAGTTGGTTTTAAAGTTTTTCATATAGAAAATACACAAAACGGAGTGCATTGTTGCACTCCGTTTTGTGTATTATTATTTATAATATTTTGGGCTCTTATCTACTTGCTTTCTCCAATTCTTTTTGCGCTTGTATTACTCTTTGAAGCAAAAAAACTATTTAAAAACCACCAACTTTAATATCGAAAGCAATTTTAATCAATAAAAATAGCCCTATTCCAAACATGCAAATGGCAGAAATTCGGTTGAGGTACACAATGTTTCGAGGTGTTAAAGAGGATCGAATAGCTTGTGCTAAAAACACTTTAAGAAAATCGAAACCTAAAATAAGACTTAAACAACTTCCAAAAAAAATGATTCTATACGAATTCGTCATATTGGAAATGGCTGCAACTGAGGTAATCCAAGTTAAAATAATACCCGGATTGAAACTGTTGAGTATAAAACCACTGGAAAAAATTTTCCAATAATCCCGATTAGTAACCGTAGCCATATCTTGTTTGTTTCGAGTCACTTTTATTTTTTTCAAAAATCCATATAATCCAATAATAATAAAAACAGAAGACCCAAAATAACCAATTACTTTTTCATGAGAAAGTAAGCTAGAAAGCCAACCCGATGCTTGATTGGCTAAAACAACATAAATAATATCACTTATTGAAACCCCTATAACAAAGCTCATGCCTGCTTTCCAACCATAACTGATGCTGTATTTAAGAATAGCAAAAATGGTAGGGCCTACCGAAATAGCCATAAACAAACCAAAAGCCAACCCTGCTATCAATGCTGAAGTCATATTGAATAAAAGTACTAATTAATCTTTTAAATACCCCAAAAATAATGAATTAAAAATGACAATTGAATTAAAAATAATTATATATGTAGTTTTCCCAACCAGCTAAGAATAATTTTCGTCTTAACAACAGGTCAAAATTTTATTAATTAAAATAAATAACCTATTTTTAACCCAAAATAGAGAGATTAAAATGAAAAAACTTTTCCAGTTTCTAATTGTAGCGTTAATGCTTACTTTTTTTGTGAATAAAGTTTCTGCAACACACGTTGCTGCTGCTGATATGTATTACGAATACCTTTCCCCTTTAAAATATAAAGTGCATTTAATTTTATATAGAGATTGTAAGCCAGGAAATGCAGGTTTGTTCAATCCTGAACAAATTACTGTTAAATCGGCATCGTGCAATCAAAATATTTCAATCAATGTAGATACTACAGGAAATAATACAAATAAAATTTATGGGGATTTATGCCCTACAGTAAATAACTGGTGCGTAGATGCAAGTAGCGTTTATCCAGGTTACCAAGAGTGGGAATTTACAGCCGATGTAACTTTACCAATGGCATGTACAGATTGGATTTTCGAATATGAACTTTGTTGTAGAAATAATGCAATTTCAAATATTTCAACGAATATAACAACGTTAAATCCTGGTGGATTGTCACTAACCATTTCTGCTGGATTAAATAATGTAGCTAGAGCAGTAAATAATTCACCAAGACTATCTATAAAACCAATTCCTTACGTTTGTGTTAATCAACCTAAAACCTATCTAAATGGTCCTGTTGATCCTGATTTAGATTCTTTATTTTTTGTTTCTCAAACACCATTAAACACACCAACACTCCCTGTACTTTGGTGGGGTACAAGTAGCCTAGCAAATCCCTTTGGTGCTTCTGCACCTGGTGGATTTGTAGTAGATCCCGTTACAGGAACTGCAACATTTACTCCAAATATGATTAATACGTATGTAATGGCATTTAAGTGTTTTGATATTGATCCCAACACGGGAGATACTGTTGGTTATGTGATGCGTGATGTACAAATTAATGTTTTAAACTGTGCTGCTGCT
This sequence comes from Chitinophagaceae bacterium, assembly GCA_044353665.1. Taxonomy (GTDB): domain Bacteria; phylum Bacteroidota; class Bacteroidia; order Chitinophagales; family Chitinophagaceae; genus OLB11. The sequence continues at coordinate 10,396 of JBILBN010000024.1, forward strand.
CCTCCATCTGATCCCAATTTGACTCAAAATTATCAACTATTGAATTTACAAGGAGCTTACATGGCTAATCCAAATCCTATTCAATTAACGGTTTGTCCTGGTTCGCCCATGTCATTTGATGTAAAAGGGGTAAGTAACTCAGGAAGTAATCAAATATTAACTTCAGCAAATAATGCAATTTCATGTATCGGTTCTACTTATACCTCTAATCCAATTGGTGGTGGAAACCCTGTAACAGGTACATTTAATTGGACTCCTACAGCAGCTCAAATTGGAAATCATACCTTGATTATACAATTTATGGATTCCACTTGTACTGTGGCACAACCCATAGTATTAAAATCTTATTGTGTGGTACAAATTAAAGTATTGCCAGGTGTAGATGCTGGTCCTGATTTAAATTATTGTATTGGTGCAGATTCTGTTCAATTTCAAGTAACTGCACCTTTTGGTATCAGTCAATGGTCATGGACAGATATTAACGGGGGAACGACTAATTTAGGTTTGTCTTCATTAACTGTAATGAAACCTAAGGCGGCACCAACTGCTACTACAACTTATGTGGTAACTGCATTAAATCCTCCAGCAGGAATTACTTGTAAAGTAAAAGATACTGTAACTATTGTAGTGCATCCAGGTACATTGATCGTAGATGCAGGTCCTGATCAAATTATTTGTGCGAACGATTCAATTGCTCTAGCAGCGACAGTTTCTACTGCTCAATTAAATCCAAACATTCGTTGGAGACCAGCAACAAAGTTATCCGATTCTACTGCCTTTAATCCAATTTCATCTACCTTAAATACGCAAGAATATTTTTTGTTTTACAGAGATGATAATGGGTGTACTTACAGAGATTCTACAACTGTAATTGTCAGTGGTATTCGGGCAAAATTAAATGCGTTATCTTCTGATTATAATGTTTGTCCAAATTATCCGTTTCAATTATTTACGAACGCATCAGCAATGCCATGTGGATTGTCTGCTTTTCAATGTAATGGAACGCCGGTTGTAAAAACAATTGGTACAGGAAATATTCAACAAGGTCAATATTCACCTTATTACACAGATTTTGAATCAGCTTATAAAATTCAATTTTTATATACTGCAGCAGAATTACGTGCAGCAGGCATAAACTCTGGAAATTTAAAATCAATTGGTTGGAATGTTGCTTCTACTGGAAGTGATACGTTGAGAAACATGAAAATTAGTATGGGTTGCACTAGCGATACTGCCTTAAGCACTGTTACAGGATTTTTAGGAGGGCTGAGTCAAGTTTATGCGATTTCAAAATATTTCAACAATTCACCTGGTTGGCGCTCACATGTTTTTACAACCGCTTCAAATCCTACTATAATTCAAGGAGAAGGTTATTATTGGGATGGCTTAACCAATTTAGTAGTAGAAGTTTGCTATAATGCAGATCCATTTAATTTTACCACAAATATTTTAGTGAGTTCAAATACTCCGAGCAATACTGTTTTGCAACAAGCACAGTATTCAACCAATCCAAATGGTTGCAATTTAACAGCATCAACTCCATTAATAGGTTCAGTTAGACCAAATACAAGATTTAACTATTGTGAGTCGGGTGTTTTTAATTACAGTTGGTCTCCTAGTGCCTCTTTATCAAATAACACGATACAAAACCCTTATTCGGCAGGTGTTCCATCAAATACAAATTTTGTTGTTACTGTTTCTACAGCTAACCCAAATTGTGTTACAAAAGATACTGTTCAAATAATTGTAGATAATTCAAATTCTGTTGATGCAACTGCCTCACCAATGGTATTATGCGAACCAGGTTTAATTACACTTTCTGCTACTCCATTTGGTACAGTTCCTGTTTACGAATGTGGTGAAGAAAATGTAAACTGCATAGCACCTTATAATCAATATGCAATTAATACGGGTGTAAATACTGTAGCTAGCATCACTCCATTTGGATCAAATATGGGAGAAAGAACTCAAATGCTTTATACTCTAGCTGACTTAAATGCTTTAGGCGTTTTAAAAGGAAAAATTGATGCTATTGCACTTAATATTATTAATAAAAATAGTACTAATGCATACAATATGAATATTAAAATGGGTTGTACTCCGTTAAATTCGATTAATACATTCATTCCTCAACAAGATATGAAATTAGTTTATTCTAATGGTAATTACAATACTGTTGCTGGTGTAAATACATTCAATTTAAATACTCCGTTTTTATGGGACGGTACTCAAAATTTAGTAGTCGAAATATGCTATTTTAATAATAATTTTCCTGGTGGAAGTGACGAGATAGCTTATTTACCTGGTGTAGCAACAAGCCAATATATATCTCAATTTCATCCAAATAGTGGATGTGATTTACCTAACTTGCCTTCAGGTGGTTTGGCAACAGGTACTTCACCTTCTGCAGGTACTTACAAAATGAATATAACATTTTCCATTTGCGATATTCCAGTAAAAACATGGCCTTATAGATGGACTCCAGGAACACTTGTTTTTGATTCAACAGCTAATACCACAACTGCTTATGTTGAAGTTGGTAAAACATATCATGTTTACACAACGGGTGGCAATAAATGTGAAGTACATGATTCTGTTACTGTAACATTATCTGTTCATGATTTGTCTGTTTCACCATCCGATACAACACTTTGTTTAGGAGATGGGTTTAATGCTACGGCTTATGGTTCAGGAAATGCGCCAGCACAAAATTTTGTTTGGTTCAATGCGGTTAATTTTAGCACGAGTGCTTTAAGTTGTGTGAATTGCAGCAGTCCTATCATAACCCCACTTTCTTACGCCGATTCATTATTTGCATGTGTTAGAATTGATACGTATAATTGTATTGATACAGATTATGTGCACATTACTCTTAATCCAACTCCAACGGTTTCTATCTTAAATGGGGATTCTATTACCATTAAATATTTACAAGAAGTAAATTTAATTGCAACCGGTGCTCAAGTTTATAATTGGAGTCCAGTATGGGGTACTGGCAATCCAAATGTATCAAACACATTAGTGTCTCCACAAGAACCTACAATGTATACTGTATATGGTATAAACCAGTTTGGTTGTGGCACAAAAGATAGTATTAAAATAAATGTTGATTACCAGGATAACTTATTTGTTCCTTCTGCATTTACACCTAATGGTGATGGAAACAATGATTTATTCAAAGTTGCAAATTTGACTTTCCAAAAAGTTCAAGAATTTAGAGTATTGAATAGATGGGGTCAAGAAGTATTCAATGCCAATGACAATAGAGGTTGGAATGGTACGTTTAAAGGAGTAAATCAAGATCCAGGAGTTTATTATTATTTAATTAAATTAGCGATGCCTGATGGTCCTACTAAAATGTTTAAAGGAGATGTTACCATCATTCGATAATTAAAAAAAGAAAATGTATAAAAAAAGAGTCCTAATTCTAGGACTCTTTTTTTATACAATAAATTATCTTTTAGCTTTAAAAAGGTAATAACTTTGTTTAATATAATCTAAAAATTCATACTCACTGGCACTTCGTAAAAAGGCATAGCTAGGTCGATATTTTTTTATAAAAAAAGCAAGATCTTCATTTTCTAAATAGGTAATTTTATGAACTAATTTGTCGTTAAACACAAAATCAATATATTTTTCTTGTTCCCAAACAGCATACATTTCTTGAAAAGCCCATTCTTGTCTATTTTTTTTACTTAACATAGCCAAAGGCATACTCCGCATGTCTATTTCCTCTTTTTTGGGTTTACGTAATACCAAATCATAGGATTCTCTAAATTTTACACTGTCTTTTTTAAAATCAATAGGTTTGCCTTTTATATCTACTTCTCTGAGTATAATAGACACTCTACTCATAATTAAATTATAATAACTTGGTTCATGTTCATTCTTAATTCGGATGCGTAAAGTTTGATATCCTACTTTAGAAAACTCAACTAATTCACCTCTTTTAACCACAATTTCAAACTTGCCATCGTCAATTGTAGTCATGCCTTTTAGGGTGTAAATATTTCTAATGTTTACATTGCCCATATTTTGATTGTTGGCAAAATCTTTTATTTCGCCTTTGATCATTGTTTGTGCAAAAGTAAAATTTGCTGTAAATATCACAGTACCAGAAAGCAAAATGCGTTTGATAGAATAACTCATAAAAACTGAAAATTACACAACAAAACTGAATGCTAAATAATTTTCACAAAGATTTCACTATTTACATAACCCTAACAGCGCTTTAAGCGCTGTCTAAGTTAAAAATACTATACCACTACATTGATCATTTTACCTTTTACAAAAATAAATTTCTTAAGAGGTTTTCCATCCATCCATTTTTGTACAATTTCATTGGCTAATACTTGCATTTGAATATCATCTTGTGTAGCATCTAATGCAAATTCAATTTCTGTACGGGATTTTCCTAAAATTGCCACTGGATAATGAAATGTATTTTCAATTAAAAATTTTTCATCTAATGTTGGAAATTGGGCATCTAAAATGGATGTTTTATTACCTATGATAGACCATAACTCTTCAGCAATGTGTGGTGCAAAAGAAACTAATGTGATTAAAACGGGTTCTAAAATTTCACGTTTATGACAATTCAACGTACTCAACTCATTTGTTATAATCATGAACTGACTAACCGATGTATTGAATGCAAAATTTTCGATATCGTGTTGTATTTTTTTGATGTGTTTATGTAAGGTTTTTAATTCTTCTTTTGTGGCAGCTTCGTTTGTAACAATTGAAGATATCTCACTCAATCCCTCCTCAAGGTTTGAAGAATTGTCGTTTACAAACAAACGCCAGAATTTTTTTAAGAAACGATGTACCCCTTCAATGCCTTTGGTATCCCAAGGTTTACTCATTTCTAATGGGCCTAAAAACATTTCATACATTCTAAAGGTATCAGCACCATATTGTAAAATAATATCGTCTGGATTAACTACATTGTATTTCGATTTAGACATTTTTTCAAATGCTTCACCACATATATATTTACCATCTTCTAAAATAAATGCTGCATTTGCATATTCATTGTTTTTTATTTTTTTAAATGCTTCTAAATTTAATTCATATCCATCTACAATGGTAACATCAACATGAATTTCATTAGTATCATAATTTTCTTTTAATCCTTTTGAAACAAATTGATTTGTATTTTTTATTCTATAAACAAATCGACTACTCCCTCCAATCATCCCTTGATTAATCAATTTCTTATAAGGCTCATCATAACTGATGAACCCTAAATCGTGCAAGGTTTTGCACCACATTCTTGAATATAATAAATGGCCAACCGCATGTTCTGCACCGCCAATATAAACATCCACTTGATTCCAATAATCACTGATTTTTTTATCGCAAAAAGTTTCAGAATTGTGAGGATCCATATAACGTAAATAATACCAACTACTTCCTGCATAACCAGGCATAGTATCGGTTTCACGAGTCACTGATTCCCCTCTTGAGAGGGGTAAGGGGTGTGTTGTATTCATCCAATCTGTTGCATTAGCTAAAGGTCCTTTGCCATTTGGCCCTGCACTGTATGTTTCTAAAAATGGAAGTTCAAGCGGTAAATCTTTATCGTTTAAGGCAATGGCAGTTCCGTTTTCATCATATACAATTGGGAATGGTTCACCCCAATATCGTTGACGACTAAAACCTGCATCACGCATTCTATAGTTTATTTTTCGAGTGCCAATTTGCAATGCTTCTATTTTATCAATAGCTATTTTACTGGCTTCTTTTACGGATAAATCGGAAATGAAATCTGAATTTGCAATCATTGCATTTTTATCGCTACAAGCTTTTTCAGATATATCAACACCTTTGAAAATATTTGGTATTTCTAAATTAAAATGTTTTGCAAAAGCATAATCTCGGTCATCGCCACAAGGCACAGCCATGATAGCACCAGTGCCATACCCAGCCAATACATATTCTGAAATCCAAATCGGAATTTCTTTTCCTGTAAAAGGATGAATGGCATAAGCACCGGTGAAACTCCCAGAAATTGTTTTTGTTTCTGCCAATCGCTCACGTTCACTTCGTGATGATGTGAATTTTTGATATTCCTCAACCGCTTTTTTTTGTTCAGCAGTTGTGATTAAATTCACGAATTCATGTTCTGGCGCCAATACGATAAATGAAACTCCGAAAATAGTATCAGGACGTGTTGTAAAAACATTGATGCCAGATGACGGATGCTGGTTGTCAGTTTTATCTGTATTGCTGACATCTGACATCTGACATCTGACATCGAATTTAATTTCCGCACCCACGCTTTTTCCAATCCAATTGCGTTGCATTTCTTTCAAACTTTCGGGGAAATCTAAATCGTCTAAACTCGTTAAAAGTCTTTCAGCAAAAGCAGTGATTCTTAAAAACCATTGACTCATTAATTTTCTTTCTACAAGATGTCCACCCCGTTCTGAAACTCCATTTACTACTTCATCATTTGCAAGCACCGTTCCTAATGCTTCACACCAATTGACGTAGCTTTCTTTTTTATAAGCCAAACGATATTCCATTAAACGATGTTCGATGTTTGATGATTGATTATTGGGTTCTGCATTCCTAACATCTGACATCGGGCATCCAGCATCAAAAATCGTTTCGATTTTTTCAACTTTATTTGTTTTAGGATTATACCATGAATTGTATAATTGTAAAAAAATCCATTGTGTCCATTTGTAATAATTGGGATCAGCTGTTTTTATTTCTCTGCTCCAATCATAACAAAAACCAATTTTGCCTAATTGTTCTTTGTACCGTTCAATGTTTACTTTAGTCGTTGTTGCAGGATGCTGCCCTGTTTCAATAGCATATTGTTCGGCAGGCAAACCAAATGCATCAAAACCCATAGGATGTAATACATTAAAGCCTTTCAATCGTTTGTAACGAGCATAAATATCAGACGCAATATAACCTAATGGATGTCCAACATGTAAACCGGCACCAGAAGGATAGGGGAACATATCGAGCACATAGCATTTTGGTTTTGAAAAATCATTCTCAACTTTGTAAGAATTATTCTCGTTCCAATAAGCTTGCCATTTTTTTTCTATTTCGTTGAAATTATATTGCATGAAAGAGTATTTTTTTTGAAGTGTTCAAATATACAAATTTGAAAAATAGCATATTCCATTTTTTATAAAAAGAAATATTTTTAAGTAACATTGGTTGCCATGCTTTAAAAATAAAGTGAATACATTTGTACGAAATTGAAAAAACATGAATTGGTCAGATTATATCGAATATTTTAACGAAATTTTAGATGGGAAAATAATTACAGCACCTTATGATGATCCTCATTTTATGGAATATTCAAAATTAAATATTTCAAGAATGAATAGGTGGTTGAAACAAGGTGTTTTAAACGAAGTATTAGTTAATAAATTAAAAGAAATATCAACACCTCAAAAATGGGTTTTAATAACAGAGCCTTGGTGTGGTGATGCAGCACATATTGTTCCTTTTATTTATCTGTTAAGTGAAGTAAATCCTTTAATTTCCTTAGTAATACAGTTGAGAGATACTGATTCTGAAATTGAAAATTATTTAACTAATGGGAGTAAATCGGTTCCTAAATTAATTATTCGAAATGAGCAAAATGAAGATATTCATATTTGGGGTCCAAGACCAGTAGCTGGTCAACATCATTTTATGGATTTACAAGCACAAGGTTTAGCATTAGATCAGCAAAAAATGGGTTTGCAGCAATGGTATAATCAAGATAAAGGGGTGAGTTTGCAGCAAGAATTATTAGCGTTAATTTAATTAGTTATAAAAAAAGACAACTTAACGTTGTCTTTTTTATATTCTTAATCCAAAATAAATGGATAGTTTTCATCTGTATAAATATCTTTATAAACTTCTGAAACATCTGGATAAGGAGAGTTTTCAGCAAATTCGACACAATCATCAATTTCAGCTTTTATTTTATCATTAATCGCTTCAATTTCGGCATCCGTAGCATAATTATTTTCTTTAATTACGTTTAATACATGCTCAATAGGGTCTTTTAATTTAAATTCTTCTAATTCTTCTTTTGTTCTGTATTTCGCAGGATCACTCATCGAGTGTCCTTTATATCGATACGTTTTTATTTCTAACAATGTTGGTCCACCACCATCTCTTGCACGTTTTACTGCACGTTCTACGCCTTCATGCACATCTTCTGGTTTCATGCCATCTACACTATCGCCAGGCATATCATAGGCATCTGCAAATTTATAAATATCTAATACGTTAGACGTTCTTTCAACAGATGTTCCCATTGCATAATAGTTATTTTCGCAAATAAATATAACAGGTAATTTCCAAGTCATTGCCATATTAAATGTTTCATGTAAAATACCTTGACGAGCAGCACCATCACCAAAATAGCATACGGTAACAACATCTGTTCCTCTATATTGCTCTGCAAATGCAATTCCTGCACCCAGCCCAATTTGCCCGCCTACAATACCATGCCCACCAAAGAATTTTTTCTCTTTAGAAAAGAAGTGCATAGAACCACCTTTCCCTTTGGTGCAACCAGTGGCTTTACCATACATTTCTGCCATACATTCACGAGCAGAAATACCTTTAGCAATTGCTAAACCATGGTCACGATAAGCAGTAATCATATTGTCGTCATCTCTTATTGCCGTCATTGTACCTGCAGAAACTGCCTCTTGGCCAATATATAAATGACAAAATCCTCTAATTTTTTGCATGCCATATAACTGACCTGTTTTTTCTTCAAAACGTCGTTGAAGCAACATGGTTTCGTACCAATATAAATAAGTTTCTTTTCCGAATGTTTTTGCCATGATGAAAAAATTTTAGCGAAGATAAGTGTTGAATTTGAAAATTAGAAGACAAAAAAAAATCTCACAAGAAAGTGAGATTTTATAAGGAGTTTTTTTAAATACTATTGATATTAAAATTTGTAAGTAAAACCTACACCTAACATTTCTAAAATTTGAATTTTGTAAGGGGCTAATGGATTTTGACCTTCATAATAACGGAAGTTTAAATCAAATTTTACCCCAATATATTTAGTGGCATTAAACATCAATGAGTTTGTCCAATCTAAATCAACTTTGTCAAATGGACGATTTAAATAATCTGTAAATGCGGCAAAACGAGTTTTATAAGTAAATGTTTTATTTATCGAAGTGAAATAATCTACTTTCAATAAGGATCCAAATCCTACATTTACTTTTTCTCCCACTTCAACTGCGTTCAACGTTGTGTTTAAAAAATCTTTGTCTAATTTAGTATACATATTCATCGTTAATGGAGAGAAGTATACAGATAAGTTTGTTTTTGGTTGATATAAAACCCCAATACCTAAACGTATAGCTCCTGGAGATAAAAAATTAGATGTTTTTTTAAATGCTGTTGGTTTACCTTCTGCATTTACTTTAGTAATTGAGTCATAATTAAAACCCGGAGCAACTTGGGTATTAATATCTAATGCTGCAGCAGAATATAAATTCTTTTTAATTTGTCGAGCAAACATGGATGACAATACTAGGCGATCATCATTTTTTTGAAACAAATCAAAAGATGCTTCATTTCTATTAACTCCATAAGCTAATAACACATCATTTTTCCATAAATTTTTATTCCATTTTTTGTAAGCAAAATAATTTAATGAACCATTGATCGCTAAATTGTATTTTTGAGAAGCTCCTGTCCAAGAGTCATTGCTCGTGTGGTTTAAATTAATAGAAAGTATACCACCTTTGGTCCATCCTTCTTTCATTTCTCCTGTTGTAGTCATTTTTTCTTGAGCTGCATCAGCTGCTTTTCTCGAATCAACTTGAGCAAATGTGCTTGTTGAAATTAGTAATAATGCAAATAATAGTTTTTTCATTCTGTATGTAATTTTATGTGAGTTGTAAAAATGCCGCCAAAATAATTGGTGGCATTTATTTATAGAATGTTTAACAAATTGTTTATTTCTTCAAGTTGTCTCTAATCTCCATTAATAAGGCATCTGTAGAAGATAGTCCTGCTGCATCTTCTGCTGAAACTTCTTTTTTCATTTTATTTATTGATCTTACCATCATGAATACAACAAAAGCCAATAAAATGAAATTGATCGCTACGGTAATAAAATTACCATATGCAAATACAGGTCCTATTTTTTTGCATCAATCAATGCAGTTCCTACTGGAGTTTCTTTAAATGCGTAGTACATATTTGAAAAGTCAGGTTGACCAATTAAACCAGAAATGACTGGCATAACCAAATCGTCGATTACAGAAGTAATAATTTTTCCAAAAGCACCGCCAATGATAACACCTATTGCAAGGTCCATAACGTTACCTTTTACGGCAAATTCTTTAAATTCGGATAGAATTCTCATATTTTATAAGTTTTTTAGTGAGTTGCGAATATAAAGTTTTTAATCCAATGTCATCAATTCCTTTATTTTGCAAGTGAAGTTTTTTGCGCTTAATTATGAGCGCATGTTGTATTTATTTTTTATATTTTCTGTATTTTAAGTTGTGTATTTTAGCATCTATCAATAAATAGATAGTGAATTAAGTAAAAAATGAAAGCTTAATTTTTTGGGCTCTAGAAAAGAAGATAAAATTTGTAAATTATTTTTTGTCTAAAATATTTGTTGCATTAAATCTTTGTAAGCTTAGTTAAGAAGTTTATTAGCTTCCATTACCTCGGTTTCGCTCCAGCATTTTTATAAAGATGTTAATTTAGAAGTGAAATTTTATTAGAAACTATATAAATCCATTGTTTAATGTTCTACTTTTGTGATTCAATAATTTAAAAATCTACTTTTTACATTTTAATAAATGATAAATCAAAAAAAAATATTCATTCTTATAGGCTTGTTCTGCATGGCTAAATTTTCATTTTCTCAAAATACTGTAAATGTAACCAGCCACACGGCTACTATTCATGGTATTGTATATGATTATTCAATTGGTGAAATGACCATGATTGCTACAGTGCGAAACAACAATTTGATTATAACACAAGGTATCATACAACCAATTAATGCTTCATTAAAAATAAATGATGAAGTAATAAAAACTGACTTAATTGACTTTGTAAAAATCTATCCAAATCCAATAAAAAATTTACTATTTGTAGAATTAATAGAAATAGAGAATGCAAACATTCAGTTATTTGACGCATAGGGTAAAATAATTTTAGAAACAAAAATCTCAGCTCCAAAAACAACTATTGATTTGACTTCTTACGCAAACGGCAACTATTATTTAGTTGCTTTCAATTCAAAAGATAAAAGACTGAAAAAGTCCTTCAAAATTCAAAAACTTAAATAATCAGGAATCCTTAATACGAATAGTTGAGTATTTTATGATCAATGAAAAAAATAAATTATTTTTTTACACCGTTTTCATTATTTCGTATAACGTATAAACATCTTCAAAACTATTATACATTGGCACAGGCGCTATTCTAATTACATTTGGTTCTCTCCAATCGGCAATTATCCCTTTGCTTTGTAATTTTTCAAATACTTCACGCCCTTTGCTTTTAAATAATAGCGACAATTGACAACCTCTTTCTAATGGGTTGCTTGGCGTAATAATTTCAAATTTCAAATTCTTTAGGCTTAATAACAACATTTCAGCGTAGGCAGTTAAGGCTAAACTTTTTTCTGCCAATTTATCCATTCCTACTTTGTCAAAAATATCCAATGAAGCTCTGTGCGCTGCCATATTTAATACTTGTGCATTACTCATTTGCCAGCTTTCTGCTGTTTTAGTAGGTTTGAAGCCTTTCTTCATTTTGAAACGCGTTTTTTCATCATGACCCCACCAACCAGCAAGTCGAAAGGTGTCTTTGCTTTTCACATGTTTTTCATGCACAAAAATTCCACCCACTGCACCAGGGCCACTGTTTAAATATTTATATGAACACCAGCATGCAAAGTCTACTTTCCAATCATGCAAATGCATTACTTTATTTCCTACAGCATGTGCTAAGTCGAAACCACAAATAGCACCGGCTTCATGTGTTAATTCAACTATTTTTTCCATGTCAAAAAACTGACCTGTATAGTAGTTTACGCCACCAAAAATAACTACTGCCAAATTCTTTTTATGTTTTTTAATGGTCGCTTCTATGTCTTCCATACGAATAGTATGTTCACCTTTTCTAGGACCAATTTCTATCACAGCATCATCAGGATTAAAGCCATGCAATTGTGCTTGCGTTTCCATGGCATACATATCACTTGGGAAAGCTCCTGCTTCCATAATGATTTTATATCGTTGCTTTGTTGGACGATAAAACGACAACATCAACAAATGCAAATTTACCGTCAACGAGTTCATGGCAACCACTTCTGATTCTTTGGCGCCTACAATATTTGCCAATGATTTTGTGAAAAAATGATGATAGGAGAACCAAGGGCGTTTTGCTTCAAAATGGCCTTCAACGCCATATTTTGCCCAATCATTGAGCTCTTGCTCATAAAATGATTTAACCGTTTTAGGCTGTAAACCTAATGAGTTTCCACATAAATAAATCGCATCTTTGCTATGCAACTGTGGATAAAAAAATCGGGAACGATAGGATGATAACTTATCTGCGTCATCCATTTCTTTTGCATATTCTATCGAAAATTTATTAAGTGCCATGTTGCAAATTTAATACAAAATTTGAGATGTCAGATGTTGGATGTCAGATGACAGAATAATGTTTAATAAATTAAATAAAATTTGTGGGAAGTTCAATTATTAATTGTCTATTTTTTAAAAATATAAAACTCCTAACATCTGACATCCAACATCTGACATCATTGACCTACTTTTGCATCAATGATTCAAGAAGTTACTATTTCTATTGCGCCAAAAAATGTCAATTCGCCATTGACCATTATGAAACATATTCGGGAAGAATTGGCACTCAAAAAAACACAGCGAATTCAATTTGAAATCCTAAAAAAATCGATTGACGCTAGAAGACAATTAGTGACATTTACACTTAAACTCCGTGTTTATATAGATGAACAACCAATTCCTAAACAAGTAATTTTATATATTGAAAATAATGTAGCAGATAAAGAGGAAGTAGTGATTATTGGTGCAGGGCCTGCCGGTTTATTTTGTGCGTTGCAATGCATTGAACTTGGTTTGAAACCCGTTGTTTTTGAACGGGGTAAAAATGTTAGAGATAGACGAAGAGATTTAGCGCAGCTCAATAAAGAAGGCATTTTGGACGAAGAAAGTAATTATTGTTTTGGCGAAGGTGGAGCAGGAACCTATAGCGATGGGAAGCTTTATACAAGAAGCAATAAACGAGGCGATATTCAACGAGTATTAGATTTATTTCATTTATTTGGAGCAGATGAAAATATTACCTACGAAGCGCATCCGCATATTGGTACGAATAAATTACCTCAAATCATTCAAGCCATGAGGGAAAAAATTATTGCTTGTGGTGGTGAGGTTCATTTCAGTAAAAAATTAACCGATTTTAAAATTGTAGATGATAAAATAGTGTCCATTACGTTAAATGAAAATGAGCAAAAAGATATTAAGCAACTTGTTTTAGCTACTGGACATTCTGCTAAAGATATTTATGAATTATTATTTCTAAAAAAAGTAGAAATAGAAAGTAAGCCCTTGGCCATTGGAGTTCGGGTAGAGCATCCACAACATTTAATTGATAATATTCAATATCATTGTACGATGAAAGACGAAAACTTACCACCAGCAAGTTATAGTTTGGTTGAGCAAGTCAATGGGAGAGGAGTGTTTTCATTTTGTATGTGCCCTGGAGGAATTATTGCACCAGCCTCTACTCAAAAAGATACCTTAGTGGTCAATGGTTGGAGCCCTTCTAAACGAAACAATCCATTTGCAAATAGTGGCATTGTGGTTAGTGTAAATCCCGAAGATTTTAAAGATAAGTCGGTCTTGGGAGGTTTGCGATTTCAAGAATCCATTGAAAAAAAAGCATTTGAAGTGGGTGGAGGAAAATATATTGCACCAGCACAACGAATGACCGATTTTACTCAAAATAGGTTGTCAAGTTTTATGCCTGAATGTTCCTACATTCCTGGTGTAAATTCTTCTTTATTATCTGAAGTATTGCCTAATAAAATTTACGATAGTTTGTCAAAAGCCTTTGTAGAGTTTGGCAAAAAAATGAAAGGCTATTACACTGAAGAAGCCTTGGTAGTGGCTACTGAAAGTCGAACATCATCGCCTGTGCGCATTCCTCGTGATAAAGAAACTTTACAACATATTCGCATACAAAATTTATATCCATGTGCCGAAGGTGCAGGTTATGCAGGGGGTATTGTGAGTGCCGCAATGGATGGAATGAAAATTGCAGAAAAAATAGGAGAAAATTAAAAAAAACGTATATTTCGTTTAATTTATGCAGCTCAATTTTAAATATAAAACCATTAATGAACAGGAATGCATTTTTGATGTAGTTAGAAAAAAATACGTGGTTTTAACAAAAGAGGAATGGGTGAGGCAGCAGCTTATTCATTATTTGATAAATAATAAAAATATACCTCCTTCGCTAATGTCTGTTGAAAAACAAATTATGGTGGGAGGTAGAAAAAGACGCTATGATTTGGTGGTATATAAAAATGATATTCCTTGGATGATTGTAGAATGTAAGGAAGAAACCGAAACCTTACATGATGCAGTGTTGCAACAGGTTTTGTCGTATACCAGCACAATGAAAGTGCAATTTGTGAGCATCTCCAATGGCAAACAGGTTTTTTGCTATGATATTCAACACTCAAGCTGGTTTGAGGGGTTTCCTGATTACCTATAGATTTTTTAACGCTTCTATAAGCACTTGTTTTATATTTTTCATGTTTTATCGTTTACTTTTGTACTCTTATAAAAATTTAATAAATTAAAAATATGTATCCAGCAGAATTAGTATTGCCGATGAAGGCAGAATTGACAGAAAAAGGTTTTCAAGATTTATCAACTCCTGATTTAGTGGATAATGCATTAAAGATAGAAGGAACTACGTTATTGGTTTTAAATTCGGTATGTGGTTGTAGCGCAGGCACAGCTCGTCCGGGAGTGTTAGCTGCTGTTGCAAATGCTGCAAAAAAACCAACTCAATGTGTAACTGCTTTTGCTGGTTTTGATGTGGATGCCGTAAAACAAGCCCGTAGTTATTTATTACCTTATCCTCCATCATCGCCTTGTATTGCCTTGTTGAAAGATGGGCAGTTGGTGCACATGGTTGAAAGACACATGATTGAAGGACGCTCAGCTGAAATGATTGCGGCTAATTTAACGCAAGCATTTGAACAATATTGCTAATCTCATCAGTTTTAGTGTTTAATAATAAGGAGTTTAGTTTATTTTGTAAACTGAAATCTTTCTTTAAAACGAAGGACTAAAAATTTAAAATTTAAAAAATGTATCCTGATTTTCATTTTTTTTTAAAAGACTTATTCGGTATCGATTTACCAGCACTGAGTTTATTAAAGTCATTTGGCTTTATGGTTGCAATGGCCTTTTTGGCTGCTGGTTACCTTATTTTTAAAGAATTAAAAAGAAAAGAAGAGGATGGTATAGTTGGTTTTACGATTGACGAAATTACAATCGGCAAACCAATCACTATTTTTGATTATTTCTTAAATGGAATCATTGGTTTTGTGGTAGGTTTTAAAGTAATTGGAATGTTTCTTAATTTTAAAGAAGCATCGCCCGATCCAATGAGTTATTTGTTTTCAAGCAAAGGGAATTTGATTACTGGGGCTTTGTTTTTAATAGGTGCTATTGCATTTAAATATTTTACTCGAGAAAAATCAACTCAAGTTGAAACGAAGAAAAAAGTAAAAACGTTTCCAAGTTCAAGAGTGGGCGATGTGGCTGTAATAGCTGCTTTAGGTGGTTTCGCAGGGGCTAAAATATTTAATGCGTTAGAAACTTGGGACGAATTTGTGCGTGATCCTTTAGGAAGTTTACTGTCGAGCAGTGGATTGACTTTTTATGGGGGGTTAATTGTGGCAACTTTTGCACTTTGGTATTTTGCACGTCGAATAAAATTAGATTTTCGACATTTATGTGATGCAGCAGCTCCAGCGTTAATTATTGGCTATGCTATTGGTCGATTGGGTTGTCAAGTAAGTGGTGATGGTGATTGGGGTATTTATAATTCGGCATATATGACTGACTCAAACGCAAAAGTAGTGAAAGCAACTATTCCTTTTGAGCAGCAAGTCGCATTGCACGAAGCGCATGTTTATCGTCATTTTAAAAAAGATGAAATCATTCCACACAAAAAAATTCAAGGACCTGCTTTTTTACCAATATGGTTGTTTGCTTATAATTATCCAAACAATGTAAACAATGTAGGAGAAGAAATGGCTGGTTGTGAAGGAGATTATTGCAGTGTATTGCCTATACCTGTTTTTCCTACACCTGTTTACGAATTTTTGATGGGGTTTGCCATATTTCTTGCACTTTGGAATTATCGTAAAAAAATGAAAACGCCTTTAACGATGTTTTCAATTTATTTAATATTAAATGGAGTAGAGCGTTTTTTAATAGAACAAATTAGAGTAAATTCTCAATATGACTGGGGTTTTATAAAACCTACACAAGCTGAAATACTAGCAGTTTGCATCACCCTTAGTGGAGTGCTATTATTTGCATTTAGAAAAGTGATTGACCGCAAAGCAGGTGACAAACAGAACACAGTAAGCAGTGAGCAATAATTTGTTTACAAAACTTAACTTATATAATCAAATACGTAGTAAGATATTAATTGTAATCAAGCATTAAAAAGCCATATACTACTTCAGCATAAGCATAATTTCTTCCTTTCTATTTCTAGATACAGGTATAGAAGCGCCATTCACCATGATCAAACAACCTCCATCTTTTTTATTGTATTGTTCTATGTATTTTCCATTGATTAAATACGATTGATGTGGTCTTAAAAACCCTTGAGAAGACAGAATGTCTTCAAAATGTTTGATGGTTTTGGACGCTAAAATTTTCTCTCCATTTTTTAAAATAAAGGTTGTGTAGTTGTCATTACTTTGGCAATATATTATTTCTATCGGGTCAATAAATAATATTTTATCCTGAAGAGCTACGGTAATTTTTCCGTTTGGTATAGAGTTTGAAGGAGCTTGAAGGGCTTGAGGTGCTTGATATTGTTGTAATAAATTTGTTAATTGATATTGAATATCTGTTTTGTTTTTATTTTTTTTAAATTTATCAATAGCAATTGATAACAAATCTTCGTCGATTGGTTTTAATAAATAATCTAATGCAGAAAGTTTAATTGCATTAATTGCAAATTGATCAAAAGCTGTTGTAAATATTACCTGAAAAGTATGATTTTGAAACTGTTTCAATAAATCAATACCCGTTAAAAATGGCATTTGAATATCAAGAAAAACCAAGTCAACAACATTATTTTGAAGATATTCCAACGCTTTTACGGAGGAATTAAATTTTTCAATAATTACTAAATCTTTGTGATTTTCTGAAATTAATATTTCTAGTACTTCAACACAGTTAACTTCATCATCTACTATTACTACTTTGTACATATTATTTTATTTAAATAGTTAAACGATAAATTATTGTTTATCCTTCGTTGTTATTAAAATATTTTGTCAGGGATGATAATTTTTATGGTCGTCCCATTGCCAATATGATTTTCGTCATAAGAGTCAACCACTTCAACTTGTGCCATCTGCCCTGTGCTTTGTTTAATTAATTTAAGTCGGTCTTCTCCAATTTGCATCCCATACGATTTTCCTTTATGGGATTTATTTTCAATTTCTTGTACTCTTTTTCTTCCTATACCATTGTCATTAATTTCTATAGATATTAAGTTATCGTTCATTTTTTCTATAGAAATCGTAATTCTTTTTTCGCCTTCTTTATGCAGTAATCCATGCCAAATAGCATTTTCTACGTATGGTTGCAAAAGTAACGAAGGAATTGAAATAGTACTAGTATTTATTGAAGAATTAATCATTATTTTATAGCTAAATTGTTCATTGAACCGCATTCCTTCAATAAGCATATATAATTCTATTGTTTGCAGTTCTTCTTCAAGAGAAATGAGCGGATTTGATGAGTTGTTTAAAATGTTTCTGACCAATTGAGAAAATTTTACTAAATATCGAGAGGCTTTTTTTGTATCATTTTTTAAAATAAAATTATTAATCGAATTTAAAGAATTAAATAAAAAATGAGGATTTATTTGGGCTCTTAATGCTTTTAATTCAAGTTGAGCTAATTCTTTATTATTTAATATGCGTAAGGCTTCTTTTTCTTTATTTTCTTTCATTTTATATCGATAAACGAAATAAATGATTGATGAAATTGCTAAAAAGCTACATAAAATAAACCACCATGTTTTGTAAAAAGGAGTGTCAATATGAATTTTTAAGGAAGTATATTTTTCATTCCATTCGCCATCGTAATTACAAGCTTTTACCCGAAACTCATAATTGCCACTTTTTAAGTTTGTGTAAGAAACATAATTTCTAGCTCCCGACATGATCCAATCTTTATCATTTCCAATTAATTGATATTTGTATTTAGTTTTTTCTGGCAAAGAAAATCCCAGTGTATTAAATTCAATAGATACAGTATTTTCAAACGGGTTAAGAAATACCTTATCTAGGTATGAAATGCTTTTTTGATTGTTGAAATTATTTTCGAAGATTTTTAATTCATTGATGTATACTTCAGGTAATATCGGGATATTGTCAATTTCTTTCGGATTGAAAATATTAAATCCATTGATGCCACCAAAAGCCATGTCACCATTTTTTAATAAACAATAAGCTCCAGTGTTAAATTCACTTGATTGAACGCCATTCATTTCATCAAAATTTCGAACCTTAATCGTTCCGGATATACTAAGCGTTTTTTCATTCCAAATAATATTAGATATTCCAGCATTAGAACTTATCCAAAAGGAAGAATCATTTTGAGGGAGGATGGCATAAATAACATTATTTTTTAGTGAATTATTTGTATTAAAATTTTTGATGAATGTATAATTTTTGTCTAAAATAATGATTCCATTGCCATCAGTAGCTAGCCATAATCTGTTTTTTTTGTCAATATAAATGTACTTAATCGAAATTTCATAATCATCTTGTTTTTTGAAAATTCCATTAAATAATAAAGTGCATTTATTCGTTATCACATCGAAAGCGTATAACCCTTTTAATGTCCCAAGCAGAAGCGTTCTGCTGTTTAATTGTTTAATTGTTTTTACCCCATTATTTTCAAATACTGGATATTTTACATTGTTAAATTGAGTTACGATAAATGTTTTTTTGTCAATTTTATTAAGCCCCCCATTTTTTGTACCAATCCAAATATTTCCATGTTGGTCATCTAACATAGACCAAATAGCACCATCTGAAATATCATTTTTATTATTACCTGCCCTGAATTTATGACGTGTTGCAAATGAATTTATATCACAAACGTCAATTCCATTTCCAAAGTATCCTAACCAAAGCGAATTGTCGGTATAAAGCATTTCTATTAGAAAATTCTCTGGACTATTTTTTTTATTTGTGTTTATAAATTCGAGCGATTTAGTGGTGTTGTTGAATTTGAAAATTCCATTGCTTGAAGTACCAATAAATAAATTATTATTATCGCCTTCAACTAATTTTCGAACATATTTTAAGTTTTGATTCTTGTTCGTATCACTCGTTGTTATGGTGCTAAATTTTTTAATATAGGGGTCAAAAATATCAATACCTGAACCTTCATATCCAACAAAAAGAATGCCTTCTTTATTAATGGTCGTGCTGATTAGGTAGTTGTTTGAAATATGAATAGGCATTTCATTTTTCTTAAATTGAAACAATTTCTTAGTTGAATAATCAAAAATAAATAGGCCTTGCCCATAGGTAGCTAATACAAGCGCGTCAGCCAAAGGGTTATATATAATTTCACTTACAGCAATGAGTTTGTTGTTCAGTTTATATAATTCTGATTTGGAAAAAGTTTTTTTGTTGTGGTCAAAAAAAATCAAATCCGAATAGATAGAGGTAATGAAAATGTTACCAAATTTATCAAGCCCAGAATTAGTATAAATTTGGTCATCATTTTTTTGTTTTTTATAAAGCTGAAATGAGTTATTTTGAATATTAAAATCGAGTATTTCAGCAAGATCTGAAATAATATAAAGGTGATTATCTATTTTATAAATATCAATTACCGAATTAAATGTTTTATTTCCTAAACTAGGGAACGATTTAATAATATTAAAACTTTTGTTATCTACTAAAAACAAACCTTTTTGAAGGTCATAAAGCCATATCGTATTTTTAGATTCATTACAAAACCAAACTGGAGTAATAGAGGATAAAGTTTTAGGGCGAATTGTTTTTTCCAAAGAGCAATCAAAAATTCTAAAACCCTTATTCGTTATCATGTATAAGTGGTTTTGTTCATCTGCATCTAGTTTTAATATTCTAGATGAAGATATCGAATTTTCATCATCAGGGTTGTGTCTAAATATTTTAATGTTTTGACCATCAAAACGATTTAATCCATCATATGATGCCGCCCATACAAAGCCTTTTTTGTCTTGTACAATGTCCGTAATTACACATTGCGACAAACCTTCTTTAAACAGAATATTTTTAGTGTATATTTTTTCAGGAATAAATTTAGCGTGCCCTTTTTCTATATAAGAAAGAGCAATTATTAAAATTAAGAATATTTTTTGAGCGGATTTCAAATTTTCTGATTCTGTGCAAGATAAAATATATTACACGAATGAATAAACAATTTACCTAATTTGTTACAATTGAACATAAAAATTGTAAAATTGCAGAATATATGAGTAACTCAGAAAATACGATCTTAGGCCTAAAACTTCCAACTGATCCTCGTTGGGTAGATTTAACAAAATTTTCATTACAAGAAATTCTTAGCGATCATGCTTATTGCGAACAAAAAGCAGCCAGTAATGCAATTTCCTTGGTTCAAAAATATCCAGATTATCCTGAATTGGTGGATGAGTTAGCCCCATTAGTAACAGAAGAGTGGGGCCATTTTAGAATGGTGTTATCGGAGCTTAAAAAAAGGAATTTAACATTAGGCGTTCAGCGCAAAGATGAATATGTGGCTGCATTAATGTTACATGTAAAAAATGGGGGACATCCTATTGATCGATTATTAGATCGATTGCTGTCTTTTGCATTAATAGAAGCTAGAAGCTGTGAGCGTTTCAGGCTTTTAAGCGAAGGGCTCGAGGATGATTATTTAAAAGAATTTTACCGAAAATTTATGATTTCAGAAGCCGGTCATTATAGAATGTTTTTAGATTTAGCCAAAACATATTGTCCAGAAGAAAAAGTGCTAAACCGTTGGAAAGAGTGGCTTGCCATTGAAATAGAAGTATTGAAAAATTTACCTATAAGAGGAGATAGAATGCATTAGAAATTGCTAATATTTTGTTTTTTGTTTGCGACATTTTAAAAATCGACAAGGCAGCTTATTTTTTTCTTTAAAACTATTTTCTAACTAAGCACTAAAAACTAAAAACTAAAAACTATTTTCGCAGTATGAATCCGAACAGAAAATTAATGACATTAGATGAATTCACTATTCATCAAACAAGACAATTTTCAAATGCTACAGGTGAGCTTTCTACTTTGTTGAGAGATATTTCCTTGGCTTGTAAAATGATTAATAAACAAGTAAATAAAGCTGGTTTAGGCGATGTTTTAGGAACTTATGGCGCTACAAATGTACAAGGTGAAGAGCAAATGAAGTTAGATGTTTATTCTGACCAAATGTTGATTAATGTGCTTCGAAACAGTGCGGAGTGTGCAGGTATTGCATCTGAAGAAAACGACGATTTTGTAGCCTTTGAAGATGAGTATTCGATGAATTCAAAATATGTAGTCATGTTTGACCCATTAGACGGATCCTCTAATATTGATGTTAATGCTTCTATCGGAACCATATTTTGTATTTATAAACGAGTAAGTCCATTGGGAACGCCTTGTATTGAAGCCGATTTTTTACAACCCGGTTCAGCAATGAAAGCAGCAGGATATGTAATTTATGGTTCTAGCACGATGTTGGTTTACGCTACTCAATTAGGCGTTAATGGGTTTACCCTTGAGCCTAGCATTGGAGAGTTTTGTTTATCACATCCTACGATGAAAGTAAAAGAAAATGGAAACATTTATTCAATCAATCAGGGGAATACCAACAAACTGAATGACAAATTAAAAGGGTATTTAAATTATTGCATGGATGAAGCATTTTCTCACCGATATATTGGAAGTATGGTTGCCGATTTGCATCGCACATTAATCAAAGGAGGTATTTTTATGTATCCAGCAGATTCAAAAAATAAATATGGGAAATTGAGGTTAATTTATGAATGTAATCCAATGACCTTTATTGTTGAAAAAGCAGGAGGTTTGGGCACAACGGGAACTGAAAATATTTTGGATGTAAAACCTCAAGAATTACATCAACGAGTTCCAATTTTCATTGGCTCTAAAAATATGGTGGAGAAAGCTGTGGAGATGATAAACTAAACGAATTAAAAAATAATTACAAGAAAAAGGATAGGGTTTAACGCTATCCTTTTTTTACTTATGGCAAAAAAATGGACTGCTTATGTTGAGCAGTCCATTTTGAAAAATAAAGGATTCTTTATTTATTAAATATTTTTATAAAATATTGGAGAGTGCTCCAAAAAAAAGAATCACTATCGCAATGAAAACAATAAACAGAGCAGATAAGCAAAGGCCGATTAGAGAACATACCCTGCCTGCATTGGAGTTATTATAGCTTCCTTTTAGATATCTGCTCGGATTGGAGTTATATAATGCCCTGTCTTTATTTCCGAGTACTAAGCCAATAATACCTAAAATGAGTCCGGGTATGCCATAAATAAAGCAAAATACCAATGATAATATGCCTAAAACTAAAGTTGCAATGCCATTTGGTAAATTTTCTTGCCCTTGGGAAGTTGATAAATTTTCTTGTTCCATGTTTAAATAAATTTTAAAATATAATTGAT
>JBILBN010000133.1:0-3222 GCA_044353665.1 Chitinophagaceae bacterium
TAATAATTAAGTATTGCTTTTAAAATATCCAACTAGTATTTTTTTATCCCAAAACTTCAATCCATAAACCAATCCTACAAAAGCGACTGCATTGATTGAAGTAGAAATAATAAGTGAGTCGGTATATTTTTTTAATGCCATGTTTAAACCCAACATGAATATAAAATAGAGTACAAATTTTAGAACCCATATTAATTGAATAGGTAATGAAAATTTTCTAATGCAATAAAAAATATAAGCCAATGCTAAAATCCACTCAACAACAAAAGCCGTAATTGCTGCACCTAATGCTTGATACTTTATTATAAGTAAAGCATTTAACCCAACACTTAAAATACTTCCTGCAATGGCAATCGCAATTAATAATTTAATATTGCCATTGGCAGTTAACAAGGTAGAATAAATATACATAATGCAATAGGCAGGAAAACTGGCCATGACAATTCTAAAAATCCAAGTTAGCACTTCAGAATGATCTTTGTATAAAAGGAGCATAATCTCTTGACTATATATAAAACTGAAAGCGACTAATCCTAATGAAATAGGAATCATAATATTGGCACTGGAAACAATGATTTCATTTAAATTTCCTTTGTTAGAAATTAATCTGGCAAACATGGGCAACAATATTCCTGCAAACAAGAAACCTAACATATTGGCAACATCTAACATTCTATTTGCATTGGCATACAAGCCATTTTGAGCAGCACTGCAAAGCCTTTCAAGCATTAAAGAATCACTGCGCATATAAATTGCCATAAATAAAATTAAAACAGCATAGGGTACGCTTTTTCTGCATAAATCAATCATTTCTTTAAATGAAAAATGATTAAATTGAAGTGAAGTATATTTTTTTACAATGATGAACAAGGCAACGATTATTGCGATTATATAAGCTATTATTTGAGCATAAATCATCCACTCTACAACAAATTGATTTTTATAGGTTGTTGAATGCAACAAAAATCCACAAATAAAAATCATAATGATTTTATCTAAAACAGAAAGAATCCCATCTAACTGAAAATCGTGATTGGCTGAAATATTACTCCGCAAAAACTGAAGAAAAGAATTAAAAAATTGCACTATAGCCAATAATCCTAAAAGCTTTAACGCATGCTCATCATATTGAAATGCCACAGCAACTAAAAATACTATACCAAAATATAAAAAGGACAATAGACTTTTTGCTATAATTAAATTAGGCAACGATTTTTTGATAAGCGAATTATCTTCAGCAATGCTTTTATTATTATAATTCGTAATTCCAAAATCCAATAGAATATTAAAAATAATGGTCAAACTCAATAACGCATTGTATAAACCATATTGATTATGTCCTACTAAAATTTGCACGTTTCTATCAATAAAAAAAATCCAAATGGGTTTCACTAACACATTTAGTAAAAGCATTATTTGAATATTTGATATGAAATATTTCTTTAGCATTCGTTTAATCGACTATGCAATAATAAACTATAAAAAAATGCCATCTAATAAATAGATGGCATTTTTTGCAAACTAAGATATATGGCTTTATTTTCTGAGTTAAAAAAACATTCGTACAATTCTAGGGACAAATTGAATACCAAAATATCGGTTGTGTATCGTTATAAAATATTTCAAACATATATTTATACATTGGATTTATCAAATTAGATACATTAAAATCGAAATATCGAACCAACAGATAGAATAATTATTAATTAATTTAAAATAGATGAATATATTTGCAATAGAATGAAAATTGCAGTTAATGCTCGTTTCCTACTAAAAGGTAAACTTGAAGGTATAGGGTGGTTTACACATGAAGTTTTGAAACGTGTTGTTCAAAATCATCCTGAACATGAATTTATTTTTATTTTTGATAGACCTTATTGCGAAGATTTTATTTATGGCAAAAATGTAACGCCAGTTGTGGTTCCACCTCCTGCAAGACATCCTGTTTTATGGTACATTTGGTTTGAATGGTCAGTGAACATGGTAATAAAAAAGCACAAACCTGATTTATTTATTTCAACAGATGGGTTTTTATCGCTTTCTACCAAAGTGCAACAACTATTGGTTATTCATGATTTAGCCTTTGAACATTTTCCCGAGCATTTGCCTTTCAAGTTTCAATACTATTTACGAAAATTTACACCCAAATTTGCCCAAAAAGCAAAACATATAGTCTCCGTTTCTACGTTTTCAAAAAATGATTTAATTGAAACCTATGGCGTTCCTGAAGAAAAAATTTCGATTGTCTACAACGGTGCCAATGATTTGTATAAACCACTTTTGTTTGAAGAGAGACAAGAGATAAAAGAAAAATACGCTCAAGGTGCTGAATATTTTATTTTTGCAGGTGCTTTGCATCCCCGTAAAAATGTATTGACGCTATTAGAAGCTTTTACATTTTTTAAGAAAAAACAACGAAGCAATATGAAATTGCTCATTGTGGGCAGAATTGCTTGGAATGCCGAAGAAATTGAATCTAAACTTCTGCTTCATCCTTTTAAAGAAGATGTTTTGCATTATAATTATATGCAAGTAGAAGAATTAAGCAAAGTCATTGGTGCTGCCTATGCCTTAACCTTTGTTTCTATTTTTGAAGGCTTTGGAATTCCTATTTTAGAAGCCATAAAATGTGAAGTGCCTAGCATTTGCTCTAACACGTCCTCAATGCCCGAAGTTGCAGGCAATACCGCAATTCTTGTCAATCCGTTAGATACTGAAGAAATTGGCAATGCCATGCGCACGCTGTATAAAGACGAACAATATCGTTCACAACTAAAAGATAATTGCAAAGCCCAAGGAGAAAAATTTAGCTGGGATAAAAGTGCTGTTGATTTTTATGAAGCGGTGAAGAGATTTGAGAGTTGAGCATTTCATATTCGTAAATCATAATTCAAATTCCATAATTCGTAATTCAAAATTCGTAATTTATCAATTGAATAGTTATCTTTGAACCTTTACAACGTAAAACCACAATGGCAACAACTGCAACACCCATTTATAACATAAAACTTGATCAATTTGAAGGACCCTTCGATTTGTTGTTGTTTTTTATTGAACGGGACGAATTGGATATTTATAACATTCCGATTTTTCAAATTACATCGGAGTTTTTAACCCACATAAAAACATTAGAAGAACTCAATATTGAATTGGCAAGTGAATTTATTTTGTTTGCTTCCACATTAATGAGAATTAAAGCCAAAATGCTTATTCCTCGTAAAG
>JBILBN010000082.1:0-10837 GCA_044353665.1 Chitinophagaceae bacterium
GCATTGCTGTTACTTAATCCATCCCAATAGCTTTGAGCAGATGTACCGATTAAAGTTGCATTCACATTACTCCAAACTTGCCAGGTAGTATCTGTAGTCAAGTCGTTTTTATCCACGATTAATCCAAGTTCCACACCTTGTGCATCTTTCCATAAATGAAACACGACTCCACCACCAAATACTTCGCCAATGTAGTGGGTAAAACTACCCGAACCTGATCCAGCAGGACCTTGTGGGCCTGCTGGTCCTTGTGGTCCAGTATTACCGCTTGCACTAAACAATGCATACGGCACACTCATCAATTCATTCGTACCTGCAATGGTGTAAGCGGTTCCGCCATTTGGGTCGGTTTCTGTTTTTATAAAATAAGGGCCAGTTGCCCAGTTGATAGTGGCGAATGTGCCTGTGATGGCAGTGCCGGTTCCAATTTCTAAACTCACCAATCCATTGGCGTTGGTAGTGGCGGTTTGGGTTTCAACATACACAGGGGTTCCTATTGCAGAACCTTTTAGTATACTAATTTTCATACCTACTGGTAAAGATTGCACCAAGGCATTGTTACTCTTACGAATCACCGCTTGGTAGCTCATTTTTTGTGGGGCTTGGGCAAATGCACTCACCGTTAAAAATAATCCAATGACTAAGGAATATATTTTTTTCATCGTTTTTTAGTTTTTTATAATTTTAAATAATTTGACTTCGCTGTTGGCATTGCTTACTTTTAAAAAGTAGGTAGCCGTTGCTAGGTTTTCCATGTTTATGGTTTCGGTACGGTTGGTAATTTTTCTGCGTTCAATGATTTTACCTCCTAAATCATACAATTGAAAATGCAAAGTTTCGCTGAGGGCATTGCCTATACTCAACGTTAAAAAATGAGTAGTTGGGTTAGGGTAAGCAGTAATATCCAATTCAATCAACGAATTTTCGATACCCAATACCACAGAAATTTCATAGGGTTGTTGCACGCCTTGTGCTACCGAGCCGGTAGTGCCGGTGTGGGTGGTATACACAATTTGTCCGACCGAGTAAGCAACCGAACCTCCACTTCCCGTGGCATCACCGCCTGTGGCAGTAGTAGCTTGCTGTGCTTGTACTGTTAGTCCAAAACCTAACAACAACAGACTGATTTTCATTGTTTTATGTTTCATATTTTGTATTAATTTTCAAAAATAATGCTAATCAGTCTAAATAACTATACCAGATATGACATATTTGTAAAATAGTTTGAAATTGTTGTTGATTTTGAGTTTTTTTCGAAAACAACTTGGTGAAAACAAGCTCAATTTCGGAGCGTCATTGCGCCTGTTCCGATGCTGCATCGGAAAAGGATGGAGCTTTCGCATAACGATTACAAACAAGCTTTTGAGTCAAAAAAAATCCAACGCAACTTTTATAAAAGCGAATTAAAAATAGCCTCTTTACCTTTTCATTTCAGCAGCACGAAAAGCACGCTTCGTCTGTTCAATTTCACTGCTGCTTATCCCTACTTTTTTTGCAACTTTGCGCCATTTGGCAATTTCTCGCTGCATATCATTTACGATTTTTTCCGCTTCGTCATTTTTTAGCTTATAATGCTTTGCCGTTTCTAACGCCAAAGAAATATCCTGTTCATTGCTATTCTCCGATATATTTAATGTCAAGCCATTGCCCATTTCATTGGGATTCATATCATAGGCTGGTGATAATTCCCAACCATTATTTGTTAGCATAAATCCGTGATTACGCAAATGGTCATCTGTATTTGAAACCAACATATTAAAAACGACTCTTCTCCACAGCTGCTCTAAATCTGCTTTCACCGATGCACCTTGCTGAATGATAAAAGCAACGATATCCAAATAGCTTAACCCATCATGAAAATCTGCTCCGTCATGATATCCCAATAATGTCATGGCAGACGAAAAGTGTTTGCGTTTCTGCTTTATTCTATCAAACCGTTTAGATAAAAATGTATGGTGCTTTGCAGAAAATTGAAGTAGCCTTGCATCAGGTACATGAATACCGCAAGCTTTAGCCAATTGATGCAATACCATTTCCCAAGCACCGGTGTTTTTATCATCTTTAGCACTTGGAAATTTTGCAATCCAAAGGTTGCCCTTTTCATCCAATACACTGGCTTTAGGTCTTGCGCCACCCAATGAAGAACCTGGGTCAATTAGCATACTTAACCACATAGTATATTCCGGGTCTTTAATGGCATCCTCTTTTTCTAATTGCAAACTCGCATATTCCAATGCACGAAGCGACGTCCAGGGAGGCGTTGACATTTTCTTTTGGTTGTTCATAAATTCACCCTCCTGTTCCAACTTAAATCGAAGTCCTCCCATTCGATGACCGTCAAAAACGCCTAATAAATAATCGCTTTCAAAAAGTGTTTTTTCTTCCCGGCTTTCCAACTTAGCTTGCCATGCTTCTCTTCTCCGCATTAATAATCTTCCCCAACGGTCAGGCGCAGAATCCAGGAACACCCCAAAATTATTTTTCCCTTCAGGTAAATATTGTTTCCCCTTGTACAGTCCGAGATTAGGGTCTAAATACAAGATAGGTTGGTTGGTACTGAGCCAAGCTTCATGGTATTCAAATGAAAAAATCTCTTTTCCCCTTACACGTTGTGCATTGAGCATTCCCATGAGTTGAGGTACTTCCATAGGTTCCCAATCGGCATAAACCCAAATGATAGTTTCGTTCTTCTTCATAGTTTATTCGATTTTTTAGGGGCACGCTTTGCTGTTGTAATTCCAGCATCCTGCAATTTTCTACCCAATGGGTCAGTTGCTGCTACCATGGAAAGGTCTTTCTCCAAACCCAGCACAAATAGTACTTGCAAGTAGCTGCCAATGGCAACGGTAGGAACTCCCTGTTCGATATTGTAAACTGTTTTTCTGCTTATGCCTGCTCGCTCTGCAACTTGCTCTGCACTAAATTTTCTACGCAGTCGAGCAAGCTGAATATGCGCTCCCAGTACATTTAAAACTTGGAGGTTTTTGGGTAATATTGCCGGTGCTGTTTTCATATAATGTGTATTATAAAGCGCAAATATAACATTTTTTATCCTTTTTATGACACGTTATACTATTTTTTTTACAGTGCCATTATTGTATTCAGTAGCATATTCAGTAATTATCCTTTCGTACTATCGGGTATTTTTTAAGACGCGTTTGCGAGGTACGAAGCAATCTAGGTTTTGGGTATATGGTTTACTTAGACTGCTTCATGCTTCGCAGTGACGTCCGTTTTTCAACAATTTCCGACATTGCACCTGTCCCGCTATTCGAAAACGCAGGAAGCAATCGATGGTTCAATTTTAGGAAATCATGTAATCCTTCAAGGTTTTAAAAACCTTGAAGGATTTACGTATGCTAGGTTCAAGAAGAAACGAATCACAGCTGAAATCTAAATAAAAAAAACAGTATCGTGCAAACAAGGTGTTGTGTAAATAAAATCACAGAGTCCTGAGGCAGAGACTCTGTGGGGAGGAAAAGCAATCTAGGTTTTACTTTTAGGTTTACTTAGACTGCTTCATGCTTCGCAGTGACGTCCCCTATTTACTTCTGCTCCGAAATAATGGAACTAACTCGAAACAACACACCCAATTCCGGACCGTCATTGCGATGTTGTCGCTTTGGACAACAGAAGCAATCTAAGTTTTAATTATAAGGTTTACTTAGGCTGCTTCCTTCGTCGCAGTGACGTCACCTCTATATAGTACTTCGAAATAGTAGAACCAAGGCGAAAACAATAATCTCAATTGTGACCGTCATTGCGATGTTGTCGCTTTGGACAACAGAAGCAATCTAGGATTTGCTTATAGGGTTTACTTAGACTGCTTCGTACCTTTCCGAATAGCGGAACAGGAACTGTCACATTTTCTAACTTCTGCATTAACAAAATGACCGACTATAAACATACAACTCATGACTGCATTAACAAAACAATCTCCTGCTTGTATACAACGAATAGCTGCTCGAATACATCTTAGGACTGTAAGTACAAAACGACCGACAGCATGCATACAACTTATGACTGCATTAACAAAACAACCTCCTGCTTGTATACAACGAATAGCTGCTCGTATACATCTTAGGACTGCAAGTACAAAACGATCGTGTATTGAGCTAAAACGTATTTACTTTTTTATTCTCGGGTCAACTATTCCATACAATACATCCACAAAAATATTGATGGTAATAAATAAAATAGCTGTAAATAAAACAGCACCCATTACCACAGGAAAATCAAACTTATTCAACGCATCGACAGTTATTTTTCCGATGCCTTTCCATCCAAAAATATATTCAATAAAAAACGAACCTGCCAACAATTCGGCAAACCAACCCGAAATGGATGTTATAACAGGATTTAATGCATTGCGCAAGGCATGTTTCCATAATACCATTTGCTTACTCAATCCTTTTGCGTATGCGGTTCTAATAAAATCTTGATTTAACACATCCAACATGGAACTCCTTGTAATTTGAACAATAATAGCCAAAGGTCGAATGCTTAATGTGAAAACAGGCAATATCAAACTTTTTAAAATCAAATGTCGTTCGCCATACGGACTATAATCCCACATGGGAGAAACAATGCTCAAGCCTGTATAATCTTTCAGCAGAAAACCAAAGAAATAAGCGATTAAAATGCCTGCAAAAAAAGAGGGTGCTGAGATGCCCAATACACTGGTAAAAATAGCGGTCGTATCTACCCACGTATTTTGTTTGAGCGCAGCAAGAGTCCCTAAAAATATGCCTAAAATAGTGGCAACGAGGATGGACAAAAAAGCTAAAATAAAAGTGCCCGGAAAAGCATCAACCAACATGGTGCTTACTTCTTTTTTGGTTTGATACGAACGACGTAAATAAGGAGTTTTAAAAGTCAATACAGACGAATCGCCTATTTTGATTAACGAGGTATAACGATATTTTTCTTGCTCCGAAATTTTGTGCAAAGCAATGGGCGATAAATCATTTAAGTACAATAAAAATTGTGTAGGCAAAGGTTTATCTAAATTCAATTCTTTTCGGGTATTTGCCAAAGACTTTGCATCACTTCGTTGGCCCATGGTCAATCGTGCTGGATCGGCAGGCAATAACACAAAAAATAATATAAACACAATCGTTACGACTCCAAAGAGTACGAAAAAACTATTGATTATTTTTTTGAGTAAGAAGCTAAACAAAATATTTAATTAGATTTGAAATGAGCGATAAGAGGTGAGCCACAGACTACTTTAATGACTCTATTTACTATTTATTTTTAAATAACGACAGTCAAATTATTGAACATTTTCACCTTCCATCACGGGAACATTTTCTGGCACTGAAGGAAAAAGGCCTTCCACATTCTCTTTTAAATTCAATTTCAAGTTTTCAATATTTGGATAATTTGCATAACTCCATTTCCCAAGCACATTTCCTGCTTTTAACAACATCAATCCTGGGCTAGTTCTCATGGCTGTTTTGCAAACCGTTCCGTCAATAGTCATAAACTCCATATCTAATTTATGCGCCGCTTTAAATTGATTACTTTCAATATCATTTGATGCCGTTAAACCAACCACAGGCACGTTCGCTTTTTTGCATGCTGCAATTAAGTTTTGTAAGGCTGCCATATTACTAATATTGGCTTCATTTACATCTTTCACAAACAATAAAAACACATTTCCTTTATACCCTAAAATCGTTTGTGTTAAATCTGCACCATCATACGAATTAATCGCGAAATCATGAATGGCAGGTTCGTTTTTGACAGGAGAAACTTCAATGGTTTTATTATCGACAAATTTCCAAGTAGAATCTTGCCAAGGGAAATTTTCAGTGGTGAATTCTTTTTTCACACCGTCTTTTTCATAAATCAAAACCGATTTAAATGCAGCAGGTATATAGTCTTTTCCTGGAGTCATTTCTTTCAATAAATTATTACCTATTCTATATGCCAAGCAATCTTTAAATGGTAAATGTTTTAACGCATAAAACTGCATCCATAAACACAATACAAGAGAAATAACCATGACGGCCGATGCCATTTTATTATTAAAAGCTTGCGCCACTCTTTTTCTAAAAGTTAATAATATCGCTATCAAAACAAGCAAAATTAAGTCTTTCATAAAAGATTCATTGGCTTGTAACTTAATGCAATCGCCAAAACAACCACACTCTTTTATATTTCCACTAAACAATGCATAGCCTGTTAAAAATGTAAAGAAAACTGTTAAAAAAAATATTAAATATGAAAACAACTTAAAGCGATAGCCAATAATTAAAGCTACACCAGCTAAAATTTCAAACGTAATCATAGCTATTGAAGTGGCTAATGAATATTCATTCATCCATTTCATCAACGATGGAAAATAGCCTTCTCTTGCAAATACCTCATAAAATTCACCCATTTTATAGGCCAATCCACTTGGGTCATTTGCTTTTATTAAGCCCGAAAAAATAAATAATGCGCCAACTAAAACTCGAATGATAGTCAACGTAATGTTTAAAGGTTTATTCGCTTGCATATAATTATATTTTTACTTAACAAATATAGTAACTTGATTTTCAAAAAGAAAGAATCTATAGCTAATTAAAGTTTTATTAGTAAAATAGAGAAAATATCATGCAATAAAATCATTGCTGAATTAGTATGTTGTTTTCAAAAATAATTTCTTTCTTTGCACTGAAATGAAAAAAATTATTGTTGCAATTGACGGATTTTCATCCACTGGAAAAAGCACTTTGGCGAAGCAGTTGGCAAAGCGACTTTGTTATACTTATATTGACAGTGGAGCTATGTATCGGGCAGTTACATTGTATTTTCTTCGAAATGAAATTGCATTGACAGACAAAGCACAAATTAAAAATGCGATTAAAAACATTGCATTGCATTTCGATAATAATGAGATGTGCTTGAATGATGAAAATGTGGAAAATGAAATTAGAAGTATGGAAATCTCTAATTTAGTTAGCGAAGTTGCTGCTTTGGAAGAAGTAAGAACATTTGCTGTGGCGCAACAGCAAAAAATAGGTAAGAAGAAGGGATTGGTTATGGATGGCAGAGATATTGGCACTACCGTTTTTCCTACTGCTGAATTGAAAATTTACCTGCATGCAAATGAAAAAACACGCACTCAGCGAAGATTTGATGAAATGAAAGTAAAAAATTCGTTGATTACGCTTGATGAAGTTAGAGATAATTTAAAGCATAGAGATTTAATAGATTCAACAAGAGAAATTAGTCCATTAAAAAAAGCAGATGATGCTGTTATTTTGGACAATTCTGAATTAACTATGGAAGAGCAACTCGAAATTTCATATAATTGGGTAATGGACCTCAAGAAATCTAAATAAGAATCAACAGAAATAAAACAGTTATTTCTCTATTTCATCAATCATATTTTCAATTGTTTTTTCAGTTGGAAAATACGATAAAATTTTACGAATCACATTTTCTACCACTGCATCAGGACAAGACGCACCAGAGGTGATCAATATTTTGAGTGTTTCTTTTTTAGGCAAATAATCAGTTGAAACTAGTTCAAGATGTTCATGAAAATTGTAATGATTAATTGTAGTATTGTCTATCAAATGTTGTTCATCTTCTATATAATAGGTAGGCAATTTTTCTTCACAAAGTTCTACCAAATGAGAAGTGTTTGAACTGTTGTAACCACCAACTACAATTGCCAAATCGGCTGTTTCTTCTAGCAAACCCCTAACAGCACCTTGATTGTCATTGGTTGCATAGCAAAGCGTATCTCTTGTATCTGCAAAACGTTCTTGTGTTTGGGCTGCATCTAACTGATAATAATCGACAATAATTGCTTTTAAATAATCAGCAATTTCTTGTGTATCGCTTGCTAACATAGTGGTTTGGTTTACAACCCCTATTTTATCAAAATCAGTTTGAGGATTAAATCCTGCAGAATATTGACCTTTAAACTCTTCAAAAAATAAATTCAAATCCACTTTCTTTTGAATGTATTTTTCTAGTTTTTTTGCTTCGCTCAAATCTTTAATAACTACAGAAGGCGCGTTGTAACTACTGTGCGAAAAAGTAGCACGAGTTTCTTCATGTTTTGGTTTTCCATGTATAATAATCGTATATCCTTTTTTGCCAATTAGTTCAGATCGATTCCAAACTTTTTCTACAAACGGACAAGTGGTGTTGTACTGCAAAGGATTAATACCAATGCTTTTTAGGATTGCTTCGGTTTCTAAAGTAGTTCCAAATGCAGGAATAATGACAACATCATCGCTGGTCAATTCATTCCAATCAACCAACATTTTACCAACAGTATCCATAATAAAGCGAATGCCATTTTTTTGCAAATCCGCGTTTACTTGAGGATTATGAATCATTTCGCTGAGTAAAAAAATACGTTTCGTAGGATTTTCTTGCACTGTTCTAAATGCGATTTCAATGGCATTTTCTACACCATAACAAAATCCAAAATGCCGAGCCAAATATATTTCTACTGAACCAAAATTTAATTTAGTTGGCGTAAAATCTTTTTTCAGCTTATCATCTGTTTTTCTTTTTTCTTTTATAGCACTAATTAATGGACTTCTATAAAAAGATGGGATTTCGAAACTTTTCATGCGTATTTATACTTTCATCGCAAATGTAGATAACTTAATGTTTATTATTTGCTAATATTCATTTTTCTATACATAGATAAATTATATTTGTAATAATATAAATGCTATAATGACAAAATTTATTCTCCTAATAATTACAAGTACTTTTCTACTGAGTAATTTATTTGCACAAAATATAAATAAATGTGGTTCTCATGAAATTTTAAAATTCATTGAGCAAAAAAATCCAGGTTACTCTAATCAATTAAACAGCATTGGAAATTCCAACATACTCAATAAAACAAGAGCGTCTATTATTTATATTCCTGTTGTGGTACATATAGTATATAAAAATGCAACAGAAAATTTATCAGATGCCTATGTAACTGCTCAAATAGATATGTTGAATAAAACATTCGCTCGTAAAAATGCGGATACGACAAGTACAAGAAGCATTTTTAGCAACATAGTTGGACCGGTGGATATTCGTTTTGTTTTGGCCCAAATTAAAAGAGTGTCAACTACTGTTCAAGGGTTTAATTTTGATTTTAATCCATGGACTGGAGACAATTATGCTGATGATGTTAAAATTAGTAATAATGGAGGAAGTGATGCTGTTTTGCCAACTAAAAATTTAAATATTTGGGTTTGTGATATTACGTTACCAACTGCTCAATCTGGTGAATTATTAGGTTATGCTTATCCACCTCCAGGTATACCTAATTGGGGTGCAGGTAGTGCTTATACTTCTGTTGCAGTTGATGGAGTTGTAATTGATTATATTGCATTTGGAGGATTAACCAAATTGCCAGTTGGTGCTGGTAGCTATGGATTTAAAGGAAAAACTTGTGTACACGAAGTTGGGCATTATTTAGGATTGCGCCATATTTGGGGTGACGATGGTGGTGCTTGCCAAGGTGGTATTGGATTTGAAGATGACGGAATAACAGATACTCCTCATGCAGATGATGCTTCAAACAGTAATTGTGATAAAGTCAAAAATACTTGTAATCAAGGCACAGGAGATTTACCTGATATGGTAGAAAACTATATGGATTATTCATCAGAAAACTGTCAAAATGCATTCACAAAAGGACAATCTTCATTTATGTATAATGTAATGAGTAATATTAGAACTGGCATTCGAGTTCCTACAAGTATTGAAGAATCTACCTATTCAACTTTAATCAATTTATTTCCTAATCCAACATCTGAATCGCTTGTAATAAATTTTTCAGATTTAAATTTTACTAAAGGAGTTATAGAAATAAAAGACATTACTGGCAAAACAATAAAAACGGAGAATATTAATTCTAAAACAGCTAATTACACAATTAATGGATTTTCAAAATATCCTAATGGAATGTACATCGTATCCATATCTATCAATAATTATAAAATAAATAAATCATTTTTAATCAATAATTAATGAAAAAAGCACTCTTCATCATTCTCTTTTTAATTCCATCCATACTATTTTGTCAAAAAAAAATAACTTCATTGGAAGTTAAACATACTGGATGCAAAGGAACATGCCCTATTTATGAATACGAATTAAATTCAAACGGTATTATTATTTATACAGGAATAAAATTTGTGGGAAATGTAGGAAAGTATAAAATAAATGTTGGCAAAAAAAACATAAACAAAATATTTAAAAAACTAGAAAAAAATGATTTTGAAATTGCGGAGGATATGTATGACTTGAAACAATCTGACATTTCAATGTTATTTTATAAAATCAATTTAAAATCAAGTGAAAAAAATATCGGCAGAGCTAATTTCGGACCGAAATATTTACAAGAAACATTTAATGATATAGACAATATTGTAAAAAAATATGTCTGGACAAAAATAAACGAATAATAAAAATGGAAATAGAAACTAAAATGCCGGTAAGCTTTACTACTGGCGCAATTGCAGAAATTACTCGATTAAA
Organism: Chitinophagaceae bacterium; assembly: GCA_044353665.1. Taxonomy (GTDB): domain Bacteria; phylum Bacteroidota; class Bacteroidia; order Chitinophagales; family Chitinophagaceae; genus OLB11. Next base: position 10,504 of record JBILBN010000082.1, read on the forward strand.
TTCAATAAAAACAACCGAAAAACCATATTTGAGAGTGGGTGTAAAAGGAGGTGGTTGCAGTGGAATGACGTATGTTTTAGAATATGATGTAAAAGAAGAAGCAGATGAAGAATTTGAAGTAGAAGGCATACCTGTCATTTTAAATAAAGGGCATGAAATGTATTTAGTGGGCATGGAAATAGAATTTGAAGGAGGATTAAACTCAAGAGGTTTTACATTTAAAAACCCAAATGCATCAAGCACATGTGGATGTGGGACTAGTTTTGCAGTTTAACTATTGATAATATTGGTTCAATAAAAAATGTCCTGAAAATTCAGGACATTTTTTTTTAAT
>JBILBN010000083.1:0-10729 GCA_044353665.1 Chitinophagaceae bacterium
TAGCTTAAAACTTAATGTGTAATCTTTTTGGGTTCGCTTTGTATAACCCACTTTCTCTGATGTTTGCATGTCGATACTTTTTTGTGTATCGCTATTTCAGGACTAGACATCCTTGTAAATAAAAAAATCCTTCTCAAAATTGAGAAGGATTTTTTTATTACTTTCGATGCATGAAATATTTAATTCTTATATTATGTTGTGCTACACAAACCTTATTTGCACAAAATTATAAAGCTGAAATAGAAAAACACAGAACCCATTATAAGAAAGAATTTTTGACGGATGAAAACAGCCCTTTAAAGAAAGACGATTTAAAATTTTTACAATTTTATACGGCTAACTCTTCCTACATCGTAAAAACTAATTTTACAAAAATTTCGGATACAATAGGTTTTGATATGCTAACCCACAGTGGAAAAATTAAAAAATATTATGTGTTTGGCAGTGTAATATTTACGTTAAAACAACAAACTTGTACATTATTTATTTACCAAAGTGCACAATTAAAAACCACAAAAGGATTAGAAGATTATTTATTCATTCCGTTTACAGATGAAACGAATAACATATCCACGTTTGGAGGTGGTCGATATTTAGATTTTAAAGAAAAAGACATTGTCAACAATCATTTATTAATTGATTTTAATAAATGTTACAATCCTTATTGTGCTTACAAAGGGGGCTATAACTGCCCTATTCCTCCAAAAGAAAATGATTTACAAATGACTATTGAGGCAGGTGAAAAAACATTCGGAAAAGCCATTATCGAAGAATAGGTTTATTTTTCAATACTAAATTTTTTATCTAATTGAATTTAGGCAATCAAAAATTCGTTATAATATAAAGTTGACATACAAAAAATCAGTCCACTTTATTTTATCTATAAGGTTATTGAAAAATAATGCCAATTTAAAGAACCCAATTGATATGTTCTGTATTATATTTGCAGAACAATTTAAGCAGTAATAGAACATGAAAATATTGGTTTGTATAACAAAAGCGCCCGATACCACCACAAAGGTTGCATTTTCGGATAATGATACAAAATTAAATGAAGCAGGCATTCAATGGATTATTAATCCGTATGATGAATGGTACTCATTAGTTCGTGCATTAGAGCTAAAAGAAGCTGGCATAGCCGCAGCAGTTCACTTGATTACAGTAGGAAAAACAGATGCAGAACCCGTAATTCGTAAAGCATTGGCTTTAGGTGGTGATGAAGCTGTTCGTGTAGATGCTGATAGCAATGATAGTTTTTTTGTAGCTACTCAAATTGCAAATTATGCAAAAGCGAATGGCTATGATTTAGTATTAACAGGTAAAGAAAGTATCGATTATCATAATGCAAGTATTGGTGCAATGGTGGCTGAATTATTAGACTTGCCATACATAACACATGCAACTAAATTAGATATTTCTGGTGGAACAGCAACAGTGAACAGGGAAATTGAAGGAGGTGAAGAAACAGACTCTTGTGCTTTGCCATTAGTAATTTCTTGTCAAAAAGGTATGGCTGAAGCCCGAATTCCTAATATGAGAGGTATTATGGCAGCTCGTACGAAACCTTTAAATGTGGTTGCAGCAAGTGCAGACGAAGCATTGACCTCCATTATTTCGTATGAAATGCCTATTCAAAAACAAGGCGTAAAAATGATTGACGAAAACAACATGGACGAGCTGGTTAAATTATTACACGAAGAAGCTAAAGTAATTTAATTAGAAAGTAATTAGTAGAAAGTAGAAATTAATAATAAGTAAACATTTATATAAAAATGATTTTAGTATTTGCAGAACAAAACAATGGAACATTTAAAAAAGCAACATTTGAAGCAATTAATTATGCTTCAAAAATTGCTGAAAGCGCAGGAACACAAGTGTGTGCTGTAGTTTTGGGCGAAGCCGATAATTTATCCTTGTTAGGAAATTATGGAGCGCATAAAGTAATTCATGTTTCTGATGCCCGTTTAAATAATTTAGAAGCAAAAGCATACTCAAAAGCAATATCAACCATTGCTACACAAGAAAATGCACAATATATTATATTCTCCAATAACAATACTTCCAAAGCGGTTGCGCCACGTGTTGCAGCTCGTTTAAAAGCTGGTTTAGTTGTTGGTGCAATTTCATTGCCAAATGCAGAAGGCATTGTAAAGAAATCTGTATTTGCAGGCAAAGCATTTGCATTTGTACAAATTAACTCTTCAGTTAAAATCATCTCTTTAACCCCTAATTCATTCGGTATTGAATTGCTTGAAGCATCAGCAGAAGTTATAGCTCAACCAATTGATTTTACAGGAAATGATTTTGCAGTAAAAGTTGAAAGTTTGAATAAAGTAACAGGAATTGTTCCTTTAGGAGAAGCTGAATTAGTAGTTAGTGGTGGTAGAGGCTTAAAAGGACCCGAAAATTGGGGAATATTAGAAAATTTAGCTGCAGAACTTGGAGCAACATTGGCTTGTTCTCGTCCTGTTGCCGATTCTCATTGGAGACCCCATCATGAACACGTTGGACAAACTGGCGGTACCATTCGCCCAAATTTGTATATTGCTGTAGGCATTTCAGGTGCTATTCAACATCTTGCAGGTGTGAATAGTTCAAAAACAATAGTTGTTATTAATAAAGATGCCGAAGCGCCTTTCTTTAAAGCAGCAGATTATGGTGTTTTAGGAGACGCTTTTGAAATTGTACCCCGATTAACAGAAGCTTTTAAAAAGTACAAAGCCAATCACGCATAATTTTTAACCTTTATGTCATCTATGAGTTCAAAAAAAATAGAATTAGAAATAGTTGCCTTGTCACACAGTGTTACTCAATCCCATTCTTATGCCGTAGTATTAGGAGAAGTGAATGGCGTTCGAAAATTACCTATTGTTATTGGAGGTTTTGAAGCACAAGCAATTGCTGTAGCTTTAGAAAACATGCAACCTACCCGACCTTTAACACACGATTTGATGAAAAACATGATGGATGCTTTCTCATTGCAACTAACCGAAATAATCATTTATAAAATTCAAGAAGGTATTTTTTATTCCAAATTAATTTGCCAATCTCCAATTGAAACGATCGAAATTGATTCGAGAACATCCGATGCTTTAGCAATTGCCGTTCGTTTTGATGCACCTATTTTTACCTACGAAAATATTTTAGATTCTGCTGGCATGCAAATGGAAGACAACCCCAAAACACAAATTATTGAAGATAAAAAAACCAAATCTAAAGTTACGAGCAATAAAAACAATTTATCCAACTTCAACACGACCGAATTGCAAAAAATGTTAGAAGAAGTACTTGAGCAAGAGGATTACATAAAAGCGGCTCAAATTAGAGACGAGATCAATAGTAGGAAATAGTTTTGCAATCAATCGCAATTCATTTTTGTGCATTTTTTTTACAATTAATTCATTTATGATCAATTATAATGACTTTGCCACTAGCGCTCAATCAATAACTAAATCACCTTTATCAATAAACAATACGTAATTCATAATTCGCATTTCATCATTCTTCATATATCTTTGCAGCATGATTTCAGAAGCACAAATTTTAGCATTAATAAACGTTCCCAACTTCAATTCTTCTTTAAAATCTATAGCCGTAAAAGTACTTCATCAGGTACGAATTACTACCGATGATGCGTTGGTTCTTTTTAAAGAAGGAGAAATTGGTTTTTTAGGCGCTTTAGCCAATTTTATTCGTGAATCTAAATATGGCAATCAAACATTTTTCAATCGTAATTTTCATATTGAGCCTACCAATGTTTGCGTATTTAATTGCACATTTTGCTCCTATTCTCGTTTATATAAAAATAAAGAAACGGGCTGGGAATTAAGTATTGAGCAAATGATGGATATCGTAAAAAAATACGACAATATTCCGGTTACAGAAGTGCACATTGTAGGCGGTGTGCATCCTAAAATGGATTTAGATTATTTCTGTGATTTATTGCGTCAAATAAAAGCGCACAGGCCTGATTTGCATTTAAAAGGATTTACTGCAGTGGAGTTAGATTATATGTTTAGAAAAGCAAAACTAACCAGACAAGAAGGTATGCTAAAATTAAAAGAGGCTGGCTTACAGTCGCTGCCAGGCGGTGGTGCCGAAATTTTTAATCCAGAAATAAGAAAACAAATTTGCGAAGATAAAGTAGACGGAGAAGGTTGGTTAGACATTCACAGAACAGCCCATCAATTAGGCATGCATACAAATGCAACCATGCTTTATGGACATATTGAACAATATGAAGACCGTATTGACCACATGAACCAACTTAGAATAATGCAAGATGAAACAAAAGGATTTAATTGTTTTATTCCGTTGAAATTTAGAAACATGGATAACGACATGAGTCATTTGCCAGAAGCAAGTTTGGTGGAAGATATTAAAACGTATGCTGTGGCACGTATCTTTATGGATAATTTTGCGCATTTAAAGGCCTATTGGCCTATGTTAGGACGAAATAATGCACAACTTATGTTGAGCTATGGTGTAGATGATTTAGATGGAACTATTGACGACAGCACAAAAATTTATTCGATGGCTGGCAGTGAAGAACAATCGCCTTCAATGAGTACAGTGCAATTGTGTGATCTAATTCGTGCTGTAAACCGAACGCCTGTTGAACGAGATACTGTTTACAATATTATAAAAGAATACAACTAATCTTCGTTCAGTTTATATACCTAACCGTTATTTCTTTCGAAATTTCATAAAATCGATATGAGTATTTTTTCAGCCTCTGTAATATTCTTACAATAGCAATTTTGTGTTGATAAAATACAAATAGTCCAATTTCTTTAATTAAAAAATTTCGATTTTAATGCTTTTTACATAAATTTGTAGAAGTGAATAATTTTAGAAATATAGTAGAAATGCAACTTTTTGGAGTTTGTACCAAAATTGGAGAGAAATTAAATGTTTCAATATCTCGAATTCGATTGTGGTTTATCTATGTTTCTTTTCTAACCTTTGGCTCTCCAATAATTATATATTTTATTTTAGCCTTTTGGGTAAATATTAAAAATTATATTTTATCTGCAAAAAGAAATCCTTTACGTTGGTTTTAATTTTTCTTGAATTATTTTTTTTATTGTAGAAACTTGTCAATATTTGAATATTGAAAACCACTAAATTTTTTAACGATTTATTTTTCACACAACGATTTTTTATTGTCTGGGGTAGCTTAGCCGTATTATTTTTAAGTTCATTTTTCATCCCGCTTTTTTTACCTTTATCTACAGCACTCTTTATTTTTTTACTATCCATATTAATTTTAGATATTTCCTTGTTGTTTCTGAGCAGTAAAAAAATATTTTTGAAAAGAAAATTGCAACCTATTTTGAGCAATTCAGATGAAAATAAAATAGAAATAATAGTTCGAAATACATACAAAATTCAACTTTTTGGGACTATTATAGACGAAATTCCTGTTCAGTTTCAAGAACGAAATTTTGAATTAAAAACAACATTAAAGCCAAATGAAAACAAAGAAATCAATTATCAGTTAAGACCTACAGTTAGGGGGGAATACATTTTTGGCAATGTGCATATTTATGTATCTACTCGATTAGGAATGATACAAAAACGATTTACAGCTTTAGAAGAAAAAACAGTCAAAGTATATCCATCTTTTTTACAATTAAAGAAATTTCAAATTCATGCAATGCCTGATAGAAATGCGCACTCTGGTGGACAAATGAAATTTAAAAAAGGCATGAGTACCGAGTTTGATGCCATTAAAGAATACAACAGAGGAGATGATATTAGAACCATCAATTGGAAAGCCAGCGCAAGGCGAAATCAAATAATGGTAAACTCTTACATGGACGAAAAGTCGCAAACTATTTATTGCATAATTGATAAAGGACGGCTTATGAAAATGCCTTTTAATCAATTAACACTTTTAGATTATTCATTAAATGCCGCTTTAATGTTTTCGTATGTGGCCCTTCAAAAAGATGATAAAATAGGACTCATTACATTTGGTGAAAAAATAGATAATGTATTACAACCATCAAAATCTAAAAAGCAATTTAACTACATTTTAGAAACTTTATACAAACAAGAGTCTCATTTTTTAGAAAGCAATTTTGCCAATTTATATGCACACGTCAACCGAAAAGCTGGCAGCAGAGGTTTACTATTATTATTTACCAATTTTGAAACCTATACTGGTTTTGAAAGACAACTAAATTATTTTAGAGCATTAAATCAAAAACATGTATTGGTGGTCGTTTTTTTTGAAAATACAGATATTGCTACCATTCATGAAAATAAAAGCAATACCATAGAGGATATTTATGTTAAAACAATTGCCGATAAATTTATTTACGAAAAGAAAATGATTTTAAAAGAATTACAAAAAAATGGCATTATTGGTATTTATACCACTCCCGAAAAGCTAACAATAAACGTTGTGAACAAGTACTTAGACTTAAAAGTAAGGCAATATTTATAAACTTTTTTTAATCCATTTTTCATTAATTTCTTAGTCAGCCATAATATTATTAAAACAAACAAACTCTTTAACTATTGTGAAATAATTAAAGGCATAGCAGTTATCCGTTATGAGCAGACTACCTGCTTTTACAACACTATGCTATTATTTTCAGCAATATCAAAACAAAAACAGTAGACTAATCAATGAACAGCATTTCCTTTTTAGTTTCAAAAATATTGCTTTAACTGTTACATAAAAAAAGTCAGCCCCCAAATTTGGAGGCCGACTCTGCTGAAAATAAAACTACAAAAAAAAGAGTCTTAAATTATTTGCTACAATAAATAGTGTTTGCCATGATTTGATGTAACAAATCGTGTTCGCTACTACCTCTTAATATCAGTAATATACCTGCTATTAAATACACAATAGGAAACATCCTTTTCATTTGTGAACGAATAGCTGGCGTAAAGTAGTTGGCAAAAAATACTACACCCCACATGACCGGCAATGTGCCAAATCCGAAGAAAGCCATAAACAATATACTTTTATAAAAACTCATGGAAGCAAACGCAGTAGCCAATGCTGCATATACCAATCCACAAGGTAATAATCCATTTAAAAAGCCTATACCCACTACGTTTAACCTACTGGGGTTTTTGTATAATTTACCTAAAGCACTACTTACTTTTTGGTAGAATTTATTTTGGCTTGAAAAAACAATGCGTTTGTTTTTAAATAGGAAATAAGACAAACTAATCAATATTAAAATTACGCCCATAATAATAGAAACTTGCGATTGCAATACCAATGGAATTAGAAATTTTTGAGAAATTCCGATGGTTGCACCAAACAAAACATAAGTACTTACTCTTCCTATATTATAAAGTAATCCACTCCAAACTTTACTCATTAAAGTATCTGATTTTGAAGGCACAGCCAACGCCAATGGACCACACATACCTATGCAATGCGTACTTCCGATGAGGCCCATAAACCATGCCGATATAATCCAATACATCATTTGTTATAGCGTTATTTTTTTTTCTGAAAAATAATGTTGATTACCACAAGTCCAATCTAATTGCAATGAATACTTGCCTTTAAACTTATTTATATCCACTTGAAACTCCCCATTGCTTGAATTTACGGCAATGGTTTGATCTCCATTTTTATTAGGTGCATAATACATTTTTAAATTACCCGTAATGTTTTTATTTGCGCATTCAGCTGGGAAATGCAAAAACAAAATACCGTATTTCACTTCAAAGTTTACATCAGCAATTAACGCCTTCGAATTGGAGATATGGTTAATTTTATTTTGATAATCAATTTCTTCTTCATAATATTTTTCAGAAACCAGGTCTAAATTTTGATGCGAACTTTTTACAACGAAATAGGTCATCATGCTAATAAAAGCTATTAAGACAAGCATTAATCCGTGAAACCAATTGAATTTCATATTTTTTTTATTTTATTTTTATTAATATAAAGGAGCCATAAACGTCGAATTAATCGTTTTCAGCAACTGTGTACTGTCACAGATATCTAATTTTATTTTTGCATCTTTATCTTTTATTATACCATTTTTTACGAAAATAAAAAGCTGTCCTTGCGCTTCTGCCTCTGCAGGAATAATGATATTTTTACTACCAATTATTTGTATTTTTCCCACAACTCCATTTAATTTAAACTTTAAATGAATTGGTTTATTTTGTTTATTCGTAACTCTAAAATTATATAAATTACTAATCGTTCCATCTTCATGTTCTTGATAATATTGCCCAGAAGTTCTTAATACAGTGGCATCAACTACTGAATGATTTAAAAATGTAGAGGTTAATAATGTCATTAATGCTAACAGCACAATTGAATAGGCAATAATACGTGGAGTGATTTTTATTTTTGTTTTATTGACTATATTATCTTCAGATGCGAAACGAACTAAACCTGTTGGCTTATTTATTTTAAGCATGATATCATCACATGCATCAATACAAGCAGTGCAGTTTATACATTCCAATTGGGTACCATTTCGAATATCGATATTTGTTGGGCAAACATAAACACACGCTTTGCAATCGATACAATCTCCTACTGGAGCTGGCTCAGGTATTGGCTCATGAATGGTTTTACAGCCTTCACACTTCCCTGTGCAAGCAGATTTGTTTTCATGCTTTTCATCATGATGAGAAGTCTCTTTTTTTAGCTTGCCTCTTGGTTCTCCTCTGACATAATCATAAGCTACTACAATTGTTTTTTTGTCTAACAAAACACCTTGCAATCTTCCATAAGGACATGCAACAATACAAACTTGTTCTCTAAAAAATGAATATACAATAAAGAATACAATTGTAAACAGCATTAGTGAAAACAATCCAACGATGTGTTGAGTAATTGGTTCAGAAATAATTTTCATTAAGGCACCACTACCTATTATGTAGGCTAAAAAAGTATTTGCAATTAAAAATGAAATAATGAAAAAGACAACCCATTTGCCACCTCGTTTTAACAGCTTTTCGTTGTTCCAATCTTGCTTTGTAAGGCTCTTTTGTTTTTGTGTGTCACCTTCAATCCAATATTCTATTTTACGAAAAACCATTTCCATAAAAATAGTTTGAGGGCAAGCCCAACCACAAAATAGTCGTCCAAAAATAACCGTAAATAAAACAATGAAAACTACAAATGTGAGCATGGCTATTCCGAAAACAATTAAATCTTGAACCCCAAAGTGCATACCCAAAATGATAAACTTTCGTTGCACAACGTTCAACATCAATATTTGTTCCCCTTTAAATTTTATCCAAGGCAAACTAAAAAAAGCCACTAAGTAAATAATACTGAGCAGGCTTCTGATATTGTATAATTTTCCTTTAGGCTGTTTAGCATAAATCCATTTTCTACTCCCATCATCTTCTATAGTTGTTATCCTATCTCTATAATTTTCTTTATCTGGATTTATAATTGCTGACATTTTCCTGTATTATTGTTATTTATTATTTTTAGTAGTGTCTGTTGCAGTTGACATTGTTGCGGCTGAATCTACTACTACAGTATTTGATGCTGCAATTTCTACAACTCCTTGAGGGGCTTTACCACCTACAACATTTTTATCTTTAAACTCAGTTAATACATAAGATGCTAGTGATTGCATATCACTTGGTTTAATTTCAGATTGCCAAGCTCGCATTCCCTTTGCCACCACACCATATTTAAGTGTTTTAAAAATACTTTTAATATCGCCACCATGCAACCATGCATTATCAGTTAAGTTAGGGCCTACACCGCCTTGTCCTTTATCGCCATGACAAGCAACACAAGTGGTTGCAAATATTTTTGCACCAGCACTCACATCAGCCACTAATTTCACGGTATTTTCATCTACATTATTACCAGCAATTTTTAAATATTCGGCTTTTTGAATTTCAGCTTGTATTAATTCATTTTGATACTCTTCAAGTTGTGACGGGCTAGCATATAAAACTTGATAATTGACCCAATAGATTGCCGCAGCAATAACAGTTGTAATAAAAATATATTTTAAAAAAGGGGGCATTCCATTATCCAATTCTTGGATACCATCATAATCATGATCTGTCAATAATTCTGCATCTTTTTCTAATGGAATATCATTCCCCATCATTGATTGAAATTGCAACCATTTTGGAATAACTATCGAGTAGGGTTGAATTAAATTTTTACGAACTAAAAATACATAGAGTATTTTACATAAATACATAACTATGATAAACTCGAAAAACAAAACTGAAATCATTACCCAAAAAAGAGTAGCATCCATTCCAAAAACTTCAGAGGATTGAGTGGTTGTAATTGTTGCTTTTGCATCTTGCGCAAAAGATGAAATAGAAAGCATCATGAATGCAACTAAAGATAATAGCCCTTTAGAAATTTTATTTTGCTTTGCTAATTCTTGTGTATCCGATTCTATCAAATTTTTAACAATGCGACCCAGTATGTAAATTACTGCTGACAAGGTAAAAATGGTTAATAATAATAAGATGGATGAACCAGTAAACATTGAAGCATTTTCTGCTGCAGGAGCCATTGTTTCAGCCGCTTTATTTTGTGCCATTACACTCAATGGTGCTAGCATACTTAATGCAACTAATATGATCCGATTTGTATTAAAAAATGATTGTTTCATATTGTTTTTTTTATTTTTCAAATGGAATGTTTTTTATTTCATTTAATGTATCCTTATCTGCTTTTACTACATATATTAGGAGCAATACAAAAAAGGTAAAAAATGCTATCAGAGAAATTAATGGATAAATA
>JBILBN010000025.1:0-32491 GCA_044353665.1 Chitinophagaceae bacterium
TTAGTTTAGCTGGCAATAATTTATATCCTACGGCATCCAATTCTGAAATGGTATCGTCAGAAAAATTATCCAACGGATATATTTTAATTGGAAGCTTCTTAGATATTGGCGGCAATGCAATTAAATCATTTTTCTTTTCATCAAACGAATTCCAATTAGCCACATAGTTTCCTGTCAGTAAATTATAGCTTGAGCTGCCTGAGCCATCATTTGTGGCATTTCCATATTGGGTATTGTCGTAGCCAATGAGGATTATTTTTTTTAGCTTATTGTCATATCGAAACTTAAAGTAATTTTCTCCCCGCATAAATTGGCTGCTAATGGTTAATACATTCTTTTTCACAGACAGGCTATTTTCATCTCCACCCATGGTAATGGTTGGGGTCGTATGTTTTTTGCCATCGCTCGATAAAGTGTATTGTAAAAAATACCCTTCTTCTGTTTTCTTTAATGTTGCATTGTCCATTTTTCCATCACTTTCAAAGTCAATTTGTACCTGATTTTGTCCAAATAATGCAGTTGATAAAAAGGCTGTCACTGCGACTAAATAAATCTTTTTCATTTTTATTAAATTTTATGTTTTTAAGGTGATGCAATCCCACAGCCATTATCGTGCAGGCTTTATTGCTTATTAGCTAAGATAACTAGTTTTAATTTACTTTGCAAAAATACTCATCGAACATGTCGGATATTTTTTTACGATCAATTTTGCAATTCTTCCATTGGGAGTTGGCAAGTCTATTAATTCAAAATCATCTTGAATATGAATACCCTTCGACCAATTTACTTGTTTCCATTTTCCAGCAACTTTGTTAAAAAGGTCCCATCTTGGTTCTGCAACTTCTACATTGTTTTTTAAAGGAGTAACAAAAGCGCAAGCCCAATTTCCATTTATTTTAAAATGGTCTACTTTAAATAAAATTTCATTTTTCTCTGTAGAAAAATCTTCCCGAAAAATATCAAGGATTTCTTTTCTTTCTTTCGATCCCTTTTCTGGCGTGTAAGTATTTTGGGAGTAGGATATAACCGATAAAAAACAGAACAGATAAAAGAATAAAATTTTCATAACGTGTAAATTAAAATTGTTTAAAAAGGGAGTCTATTATAAAACGACACCTATTTGCAAAACAAATATAACAAATGAAATCAATTAAAGAAGTATTGAAGATTCTCTTTTCTCTTTTTTACTGCGTACCAATAGTTCAGCAATGTGTATAAAAAGTTTAGCGCTACGCGCATTATGGGAACCGCTGTAAATCAAATAATTATCTTTTTTACCTTGAGAAAAAAAGCATTTGTTAGTATTTTGTTTAAAAAATTATTGACTGTTCAATAAAAAAAACTTTAATTTTACTAATCAAAAATTATTATTTACAACCTTAAAAACGCTAAAATTTATGTGCCAAATCGATTCCCTAGCATCTAATGCTACTGCATTAATTTGGCAACTAACTATAAAAGTTAAATTGTATTGCAAACCCCTGCACAGCCCGAACATTGGGAATATCAACCTTTTGGTGTGTGTTAGATGACCTAGAAATTGGCCTTGCCAGCGACAACCTTGAAGTTGTTTATGGCGGTTAAAAAAACTTTTTTTGTTTTTCGTTTTGTGTATACAGCCTTTCTTCATTGAAAGGCTGTTTTTTTATTGGCAATAATAACATCCGTGTAAAGGGGCTGCTATAAAGGCTAAGTATTTTGAGCACATAAATGCTAATAAAGAAATATCCTTGGTAGGTGTGTAAAGCATTTAAACCAAAATAGTTTCTACGAAATTGTGCAACTCAACAGTAATTGAATATTTCATACAAACATGTGAACTCTTTTTGTTGTAGTTTTTTCTCTTCGCAGAGTATTTGCAGTATGATGCTTTGGGGGATATGTTATTCAGGGCTTTTCAGATTGGTTGAAAAGTTTGAATGTTGTTGGGAGCCCAATACAGCACTATCTAAATTTATAAATTAAAAATAGAATTAAACTTATCAAAATATATATTACTAAAATAATAAAATGTAAGTCAATATATAAAGCAGCAATAGAAAATATAAATAGTAAAATATTAAAGCCCCAAATTTTTATAGCATGCCAATTTTCAATGTAGTTAAATTTCTTATGATAAACATGGATTACAAAAAAATCATCGACCATAAAAGGGAGTAATAAGAATAAAATTGTAGTAAGTCTGTCAATATCTAAATTCGAAACTAAATATTCAGCAGTAAATACATTTAATATGTAAAAACCTACTTGAGTAAAAAAGATATTGTCAAAATATTTAGAATTAGTACCTGTCAACTTTCCAAGCCTTCTTTTTTCTGAATTAACTGGATCAATAGGCAGAAAGCCATTAATTGCATGTTCAAGAATTCTTTCGTTTAATATTCCTTTGTACACAAATTTTAAAATACTCCAAAATAATAGTAATGAAGTTATTCTAACTGCATAGCTTCCAATTAATTTATCTTGAGTTGTCCATTCAGAATAATACCCGTATACTGAAAAATTTATCCAGTAATTAGCTATACAATATAAGCCAGAAAATGAACTAAACCCAACAATGATTAATACAAAGGAATATAATACAAAGTCTTTAAAGTTATATCTATTATTAAAGCTTTTAATTATCGCATTAAACAAAAGGAAAACGATACAGAAGCTAAAAAATACAGCGATATAAATACCACGATGATATGCAAATTTCAAATCAAGATTTTGATACATTTCAAGTGGTAAATATCCTTTAGAAATTAGTGCGGAGTCGATTACTTTTATTAATGACGAAACAGCTATAATTACTATTGTTTGGACGATGAATGATGAAATGGGAAAGAAGATGTATTTCAGGTACACGTTTTTGCTTCTTCTATTTCTATTTTCAAAATCTGTATTTATATATTTATTAATTTTTTTTCGAAAAATTATGTATGTCAATGTATTTAGTATTATTACTAAAATAAAATATTGAAAATAATTTTTCTTTATATTGTTAGCTAGCCATTCATTAAACTCATAATTGTCATAATTTCTAAGTATCACAGAATATTTAAAATGTGATATAAATAATATTACCAACAGCATTACAATTGTATACCTAATATATCTATACATATATTTTGGGTGAAAAATGTTATATAACAAAAGTGGATATTGGTTGTAATTTTTTTCCTTCCATTGATAAAAAAAGTGAAGACCAATTATTGATAGTAGAATTAAATAATTCAAGTTTGAGAACCATTTTATAAGTTGGCATATTATTTCCATAATATATTGAGTTATAAGTTCCATATTTAATATATGCTAATTTGTTAAATTGAGTTTAGTTTTTGAGTTTGGCATTGTTTACCACGAACTAACTCATATAGACATACTCATACCTAATCATTTTCATTATAGGCTGATTTTTTAGTAGTGAGGTTATAGTAGTTTATTAATGGTAATACGAATATACTTATTGTTATTTTATAAGTGTGTTTTTTTAAATTTCTTTAACATAGCTCTACGAAGGATTTTTCTCATAGTTCCTTTATTCTCAATCAGATAAGCATTTTATTTAGCAAAAAAAAATACTAAATAAATTAATATTATATGCATGTAAATATAATTATTGGAATTTTATGATAAAATTTTGCTCCACAATTAAAAGTTCATCCGCAACCGCTACGAAGTATTTCCCTTTGTAGTTTCTATATTCTTAAAAAAGGTTGCCTCATCATTCAATACAAAAAATGAACACTTGAAACCACTTAACCAATTACCACTTCATCAATTAAATTATTGCCATAATAATAAGGCAATAGGGCGTAGCTCGAAATGGGTTTTGTAATGATAAAGTTTGCTTTTTTACCTTTTTTTATGGAGCCTAAAGTATGGGTTAATTCTAACGCAGCAGCGCCGTTGATGGTGCAGGCGTTGATGGCTTCTTCGGGCGTCATTTTCATTTGGGTGCAAGCTAACGAAAGTATGAAATTCATGTTGGCACTTGGGCAACTGCCTGGGTTGTAATCGCTGGCTAAGGCTACTGGCAAGCCTGCATCAATAAGCTTTCGAGCTGGTTGATAATGCATGGCTAAAAAGAAGGCGGCACCTGGCAATAGGGTAGGAATGGTGTTTGAGTTGAGCAAACAATTCACTTCTTCATCGTCCATGGTTTCCAAATGATCCACACTGATGGCGTGGTGTTTAACACCTACTTGAACGCCTCCGCTGTTGTACAATTGGTTGGCATGAATTTTTGGTTTCAAGCCATATTTGTAACCTGCCTCTAACAATTGGTCGGTTTCATCGGGAGAGAAAAATCCTTTTTCGCAAAAAACATCCATGTAGTCGGCCAAATTTTCTTTGGCAACTAAAGGCAACATCTCATCAATAATTAATTGAATGTAGGCTGAATGATTTTCTCGGTAAGCCAAAGGGTAAGTATGGGCTGCTAAAAAACTGGCTTTTATGTCGATTTTCGTATTTTCTTTTAATCGTTTAATAACCCGAAGCATTTTTAATTCGCCTTCGGTAGAGAGACCATAACCGCTTTTAATTTCAATGGCACCCGTTCCTAACGCAATGGTTTCATCCAATCGAATTTTGCTGATTTCATATAAATCGTTTTCGTTAATTTCGGTCATGCGTTTAGCCGAATTTAAAATACCACCCCCTCGTTGTGCAATTTCTTCGTAGGTCAAGCCATTTATTCTATCTACAAATTCATGCTCACGAGAATGCGAATAAACCAAATGGGTATGCGAATCGACCCAAGTTGGTAAAATTATTTTGCCTGTACAATCAATCGTTTTGTCTACGACTAAATCATTTGGCAATGCGTTCATTTCTCCAAAATCAGCAATGAGTCCATCTTCAACGAGTAAAAAAGCGTGTTCAATGGTAGGCAAGGTTTTCATGTCGATGCCTTTAACTATTTTTTTTTCTTCGTGAATGTGTTCTATTTGAAGGATTTGTTTGATATTTGAATATAATGTTCGCATTGGGCAAAAATAACAAATAGATGTTGGATGTTAGATGTCAGATGTCAGGAGTTTTATAAAATATTTTATAAGCACTTGAAACTTACCCCTAGCCGCTCATATCAAAATCACTCTTAAAATGAATTCATTAGGTAGCATTTTTAAAGTAACATCATTTGGCGAATCGCACAGCGCCATGGTAGGTTGTGTGGTTGAAGGGGTGCCGGCAGGCTTGGTTTTGGATATGGACAAAATACAATGGGCGGTTGATAAACGAAAAACAAATCAAACCAGTTTTTCATCAACAAGAAATGAAGCAGATGCGGTAGAAATTGTTTCGGGTGTGTTTGAGCAAAAAACATTGGGTTCTCCCATTTGTATTTTAATCAAAAATAAAGATGCTCGTTCGCAGGATTATGATGCATTAAAAGAAGTATACAGGCCTAGCCATGCCGATTATACCTACGAACAAAAATTTGGCTTTAGAGATCACAGAGGAGGTGGTAGAAGTTCGTTTAGAATTACAGCGCCCTTAATTGCTGCAGGTGAAATTGCCCATCAGCTCATTCAACATTATTTTCCCATAGCGATAAATGCGTATGTTACTCAAATTGGAACGGTGGCTGTTCCTGAAAATCAAATGATCGAGTTGAGTGAAATTGAAAAAAATGAATTTCGTTGTCCACATGCAGCAACCGCGTTGAACATGCAAACCTTAATTGAAGAAACAACATTGGCAGGCGATACTTTAGGCGGTATAATTTCTTGCAGCATAAAAAATATGCCTGTTGGAATTGGGGAACCTATTTTTGGGAAATTGAATGCACAATTGGCACATGCCATGTTGAGCATCAATACCGTTAAGGGTTTTGAGTTTGGCGATGGATTTGCCAACGCCTCCTTAAAAGGCAGTGAAAGCAACGATTTGTTTGAACTAGTTGATGGCAAAATGAAAACAAAAACCAACCACAGTGGCGGTATTCAAGGGGGGATTAGCAATGGGGAAGAAGTGCATTTTAGGGTTGCTTTTAAACCAATTTCGAGCATACAACAAACGCAAGAAACCATTAATAAAGACTTCGAAAAACAATATATAAACATCAACGGACGACATGATGTTTGCGCTGTGCCTCGGGCAGTGCCAGTGGTAGAGGCTTACGCTAAAATGGTTTTAGCCGATTTAATAGTACATTCAAAATTAAAAAAGATATAAAAAATGAAAAAAATATTTTCCATCATTTTGATTTTTTGTTCATTCATATTGATTGCAAAAAATAAAAAAAAGAATAATAAAAAGGAACAGGTTATTGTTACAACACACAATCATGCAGATACGGTAATTGTATCGAAACCAGAAAAGCCAGATGCTGTAATAGGTGCTCCGCTTTTTGATTTTTCGGTATTGACATCTAAAGAAACGGTGTTTACCAATAAAGATATTCCTAAAAACAACAGTTTTATTTTGATGTTATTTAATCCTGGATGTGGACATTGTATAGCCACTACCAATGCACTAAAATATAAAATTAAAGAATTTAAAAACACGACTATTTTATTGGTAACAGGCAATAATTTATTTAACAGTTTGCAAGAATTTATAAAAGATGCTGGTTTAACTGCCGACATTCCGATTACCGTTGCTGCAGAAATGGGCGATATGACTAAAAAAATATTTGAGTACAAAGGAATTCCTCAAGTGATGGTGTACAATAAAAATAAAATATTGCAACAAACTTTTTACAAAGAAGTAGATATAGACAGTGTTCAATATTATTTACAAAAATAAGAGCGAGTATGTTTTTCCCTATTGGCGATACGAATATCAAAAATGGCACTAAGCCATTTTTTGCATACTTTTTGATTGCAATTAATATTGCGATGTTTGTTTGGCAATTTTTAATGCCTGCTACGCAACAACAAAATTTTGTTTTAGCCTATGGTTGCATTCCGTTAGAAATTATGCATGCTCAAGATTTATTTACGTTGTTTACCAATATGTTTTTGCATGGAGGCTGGGCTCACTTAATTGGGAATATGTTGTTTCTTTGGATTTTTGGGGACAACATAGAATCCACGATTGGTTATTTTAAATTCATTTTATTTTATATCATCGGTGGAGTAGTAGCTTCCTTAACGCATGTTTTTTTTAATTTGGGAAGTCCTGTTCCAAGCATTGGTGCATCGGGTGCTATATCAGCTTGTTTGGGCGCTTATTTGGTCATGTTTCCTACTTCTAAAATAAAAGTGTTTATTTTATTTTTATTTACGTCCATCAATGTGCCGGCGATTTTGTTTTTAGGAATTTGGATAGCACAACAATTTATGAGTGGTTATGGTAATTTAGGAAAAACGATTGGAACCGACAATGTCGCCTATTGGGCACATATAGGAGGTTTTGTGTACGGTGTTTTTTGTGGGTTTTTATTCAGAAGCAAAGCAGTAGCCATCCTGAAAAAAGAGAATGGATATTAAAAAAACAAGGGATGAAATCTTAACTTTCCTTGATTGTTATATTCTAAAGCTGGCATCGGGAATTTTATTTTCAATACATTTAATGCTTTTAATAGTTTGAATTTGTGCCCTCTAAATTCTATTTTACTTAAGTCGATATCAGGGGAAATATAAAATTGCCTAATTCTTTTTAATTCAGAAAAATTGTATGGTCGATTGGTGATTTTATCTGTTCCATAATTTTCATAGCCACCCAACATGCCATCGGCACCATAACCCACTGCAATATTGAGCCATTTAGGGAAATTGCCTTCTTTTTTAAACGACCAAGGATTTACACTCAACCAATAGGTTTGATGATTGTAATCTTTTAATATTTTTTCAAAAGGAGATTTGCCATATAAATTATGCGCTCTTTGTTGCGCTGCAGCTGTGGCATATTTTTTCCAAAAAGAGCTCGAAAATTTAAATTGAATACGTTGCTCTTGCCAAGCATATTCTTGCGATGCAAATAATAAAGCACCAGAAGTGTTGGCCGCAATGTCGCCTACACTAAATCCCCATTCTTTACTAAATCCATCAAGCACTTCAATAACGCCTACATACGCAATACCCATTCCGGCACCATACAAAGCCGATTTTTTTTGAGAAACTCCTGACCATCTAAATAAACTACTGCTTAATTGTGCACCCCAATATGCACTCCAAGCATGTCCTACTTTGTCTACTTGTTGCCATTCTTTACTGTCGTTGTAAAATTGAAACCGACTTCTTGGGTAGTTGGCATACCAAGCTTTATTTAAGCCATACATACTACTTAGCCAAATAGCACTTTGTGCAATAACGACTGTTTTTAATCGAGTATGATTAACGGTATCAGGAAAAGAAAAAAAAGATTTTATTTTATTTTGCGCCAATAATGAATTGGAAAACAAGACAACAATAAATAGCCATTTTTTCATTCGACAAATATACATTTTTACATTCAACAGATGCATTTGTATATTTGTATTTCATGTCATCATTAAAAAACATTTCACTGTTTCATTTTAAAAACTACGAACAACAATCTTTTTTGTTTGAAAAAGAGATTATATGTTTAATTGGTAAAAACGGAGTGGGAAAAACCTCCATTTTAGATGCCATTTATTATTTGTGTTTTACGAAAAGCTATTTTGTTTCGAATGATTTGCATTGCATTAAACATGGCAAACAAGGCATGTTTATTAAAGGCATTTTTGATGATGAAATAGAGGTAAAATGCGTCATTCGAGAAAATGGGAAAAAAGAATTTTCTTGTGATGAAGATATTTATACAAAATTATCGAGTCATATTGGTAAATACTCGTGTGTAATTATTGCGCCAGATGATACTCAATTAATAACGGAAGGAAGTGAGTTAAGGCGAAAATTTTTAGATGGAATTATTGCACAAATAGATGCTGAATATTTACAACATATTTCTAATTATGCTAAAATATTTGTGCAACGAAATGCATATTTAAAAAGTTGTAAAGGCGAAATTCCAACCGATTTAACGTTGATAAATTTATACAATGAGCAATTAACTCATTATGCCGAACCAATTGCAATTAAGCGAAATGCATTTGTACAAAAAATGATTGTCGAGGCAACCAATATTTACAAAGTAATTGCAAATGATATTGAAGAAATAGAAATTCAATATGATTCTAAATTGCTCCATCATTCGTTATTAAATTTATTAGAAACCAACTTGTTTAAAGATGTGGTCACTGCTCGAACAAATTATGGAATTCATAAAGATGATTTAGTTTTTACAATGAATGGGATGCCATTAAAACAAGTGGCTTCACAAGGTCAACGAAAATCATTTTTATTTGCATTAAAATTAGCCCAATACAATTTAATTAATAATCATCAAGCTCAAAAACCCATTTTATTGTTGGACGATATTTTTGAAAAATTAGATGAATCAAGAAGCGAAAAATTAATTCAATATGTGACAGCATTAAATACACAACTATTTATTACCGATACTCAAATGCATCGAGTGCAAAAAGAATTTAAAGAATTTGAGCAGGATATACAGTTTATAGAAATTGAATAATTTACGTTCCAATAAATTTTATAAGGTATCTACAATCTGCTTTTAGTTTTTATTTTGTTCAATGTTAATCTTCAAACTTGCTTAAATAAAACCAGTAAAATAAACGAAAGTTAATCGTTAGTATTCATCAGTTTTTTGGATATTACATCCGTTGGACAAATAGCATATTGACCTTGGTTTTTAAACCATGTAATTTGTCTTTTAGCATAATTACGGGTGTGTTGTTTTATTTTTTCTATCGCAAAATCACGATCACATTCGCCATCAAAATAGCTGAAAAGCTCTGTATAGCCAACTGTTTGTAGGTTTTTGAAATGTTTTATAGGAATAAATGTTTCGGCTTCTGCCACCAAATCTTGTGCAATCATGTAGTCTACTCGTGCATTAATTTTTTCATATAAGGAAGCTTTTTCGATATCAATTGCATATTTTTCTATTTGAAAATTGCGTTGTTTGATTGTTGAATTTCTGTAAGTAATAATCGATTTTTGCGTTGATAATTTAAACGTTAGTGCCCTCATTAAACGCATCGGATTATCAATTTCTCCAACTGTATAAAAATCGGGATCTGTTTTTTTAACTTCATTTTGCAACCAGCTCAATCCATTTTCTTGAAATTGACTTTCAATATTTTTTTTTATGGATTCATCAATAGGAGGCATTTCATCTATTCCTTCGCAAATGGCTTTAATATACAACCCCGTTCCGCCTACTAAAATAGCAACATCATTTTTAGCAAAAATTTCATCTAAAATAGCTAATCCAAAACGTTCATATTCTCCTGCTGATACATCGTCATAAATGCTGTGGGAGTTTATGAAATGATGTTTTACTAATTGCAATTGTGCCTCACTTGGTTTCGCCACTCCAATGCCTAATTCTTTGTAACATTGCCTGCTGTCTGCCGAAATAATTTCGGTATTAAAGTGTTGAGCTAGCTGAATGGCTAAATCGGTTTTGCCACTGGCTGTGGGTCCTGCAATTACAATGAGTTTTTTCAATTAATTAAATTATAAATCTTCCGTAAAATTGCCCATGTCTTCATCGCTCACCACTTCATCTTCTCCTTCGTCTCCAAATCCATCGGCATCTCCTGCTAAATCATAAATTTCGAGCGTTTCCATCACCGCATCTTTTTCTTTGCCTAAAATCCCAAATTGACTCGGTGAAATGCCTTCACTTTTTGTAACTCGAGGAAACATATCCGAATCCATCAAAAATTCTTTTAGCGAAATAACTTCTAAATGCAATGTCCAGTTTTTTGGATGAACACATTCATAAATAAAACGTTGATGAGGATCGTTCATTAAAGCACCAATGAGGGTTCTTTTCATGCTTAATGCAGGGGCATCGCGTAAATTTTTTTCTACGATTGATGAAACTTCTCTTTCTTTATTAATGAAATCATCCGTTAAAAAAAAAGAAGCTTCCATGGTATCCGGAAATTGAAAAGCTTTTTTTATACAATTATGTAAATCAAAAAAGCTTTGATTCGTAAGCACTTCCACATCCCTGAAGGTCGCATTATCTTCGTCCCAGCTTATTGTAAATTTTAATAAAGACATATTATTTTTTCTTGAAAGCAAACATACTAAATAGCTTTTATATTTAATTCATTTGCTTTAATAATCATAAATTGATAGGCTTCATCATAATCATTTTTTATGATTCCATCCAAAATAGCTTCTCTAACTGCATCTTTAATTTCACCCACTACTTTTGAAGGCGATAAATTAAAGGTTTGCATAATCAATTCTCCCGTAATTGGGGGCTGCCAATTTCTAATTTGGTCTTGCTCTTCAACCGCCTTCATTCGTTCGGCAACTAAGTTAAAATTTTCTCTGAAACGCTTTACTTTTTCTTGATTTTTAGAGGTAATGTCGGCATTGCAAAGCAACATTAAATCGTCAATTTCTTCACCAGCATCAAATAATAATCTTCGAATGGCGCTGTCGGTAATGCTTTCTTTCGTTAAGCTCACAGGCCTATGATGTAGCTGAACGAGTTTTTGAACATACCTCATTTTTTCATTCAAGGGCAGTTTTAAATTTTTAAAAATGCCGGGTACCATTTTGCTACCTATCCATTCATGGTTATGAAACGTCCAGCCATGGCCTTTTTCAAACCGTTTTGTAGCAGGTTTTCCTATGTCGTGCAATAGCGCAGCCCAACGCAACCATAGGTTTTCGGTATGGAGAGCCAATTGGTCCACCACTTGAATGGTATGGTAAAAGTTGTCTTTGTGGCCAATATTATCTATATATTGAGCGCCGGCTAAATCGACCATTTCTGGAAAAATACGTTTTAAAATTCCTGTTGTATACAATAAATCAAAACCGATGGATGGTTTTTTGCTAGCCAATATTTTGTTTAGCTCCTCTGCTATTCGTTCTTTAGAAATAATATCGATGCGAGCCGCATTGTCGCTAAGTGCTTGCAAGGTTTTTTCTTCAATGGTGTATTGCAATTGAGTGGCAAACCGAATGGTCCGAAGCATTCTCAACGGATCGTCAGAAAAAGTTTGAGCAGGCTCCAATGGTGTTCTTAATATTTTATGTTCAATATCTTTTTGCCCATTAAACGGGTCAATAATATGACCATAGTCTTCTTTATTTAATGAAATGGCCAAGGCATTAATGGTTAAATCTCGTCTGTTTTGGTCATCTACTAAGGTGCCAATTTCTACTGTTGGGTTTCTGCTATTGGCTCTGTAGGATTCTTTACGAGCGCCTACAAACTCCACATCAATGCCATCGATTACAGCTTGTGCAGTTCCGAAATTTTTATAAACGGAAACGGTTGGTTTGTTTTTGCACATAGCTGAAACTTGTTCTGCTAGCGCTATGCCATCGCCTAAGCAAACGATGTCGATATCTTTCGTGTTTCGGCCAATTATTTTATCTCGCACAAAACCACCGATCACATACGCTGGCATTTGCAATTTTCGAGCAGCAAATGCGATCTTTTCCAATAATAAAATTTCTTCTTTCGTGCATTCAATTTGCATGGCGCAAATTTAATGTGCTTTGTTCAATCTTAAGAAAGTAAATATTTTTACGATATCAATTTAGATTTCACTGATTATTAACCTTGGTTCAAAAGCTTATTAAGAAAATATACTCGACTCCCCAAAAAAATTATTTCATCAATTCTCTTACGATGTCTTTGGTTTGTTGAGAAGAGTCTTTGCCGCTCATCATTTCGGCAAGCACTTCCACCCGCTCATCGGTGGTCAGTTCTTTAATTCTGGTGTAGATGTTGCCAGCTTGGTTTTCTTGTTTGTAGATGTAAAGATGTTGGCTTGCTTTGCCAGCAATTTGTGGTAAATGCGTAATGCTGATGAGTTGGTGTTGGGTAGCCAACTCCTTCATAATATTACCCACTTGTAACGCCACTTCGCCCGAAATGCCGGTGTCTATTTCATCAAAAATAAGGGTTGGCATATTGTTACTGCCAGCAATGATGGATTTTAAGCACAACATCAAACGGCTCAACTCACCTCCAGAAGCCGCTTTGTGTATGGGTTGAAACTTGCCTGTTTTATTGGCATCAAACATAAATTCTACTTTGTCTTTACCCGTTGTCGAATAATCGGTTTCGGTGTATTGCACTTTTAATGTGGCATTGGGCATACCCACTTTTTGCAATAATTCATTCACTTTGTTTTCGATGTTTAAAAACTGTGCTTTTCGTTTATCGGTCAATTGGGTTGCCAATTGCTCCACTTCTTTTTTGTGTGTTTCAATGGATTTTTGAATGGCTAATTCGTCTTCATCGGCAGTGGTTGCTTGCTGAATTTTTTCTTCCAACGACTGCATAATTTCTATCAAAGAATGCGTGTTCTGCACATGATGTTTTTTCAACAATCGATTGGCTTCATTTAGTCTATCGGTTAGTAAATTAATTTTTTCTTCGTCGTAATGTGTCGAAGAAAATAAATCATCTACCTCACTGGTAATGTCTTTTATTTCGATGTATGATGAAGTCAACCGCTCAACTATAGTTTGTAAATCAGGAATGTTTTTAGCTTGAGTTTCTAATGAATTAATAACATTTTTTAACTGAATGACAATACTCTCGTCACTTTCATTAAGCAATATAGAAGCTTTTCCCAGACTTTGTTTGAGCGCATCGCTATTTTGCAAAATGGTCAATTCGCTTTCAATATCTTCAATTTCGTTGGGTTGTAATTTAATGGCTTCTAACTCCGAAAATAAAAATTGATTGTAGTCTAAGTCTTGTTTAATTAATCTGTTTTTTTCTTGCAATTGGATTAAGGCTTGTTGCCATTTTTTCCAAGCTTGAAATTGTTCTTTATAGTATTGAAGTGTGTTGTTGTGTTGTGCAATTTCATCAACCATTTGCAATTGATGTTGTGCATTTTGCAATTCAATGGTATCAAATTGTCGGTGCAAATCAATTAATAAATTAGCAAGTGGTGTTAAAAATGAGAGGGTTGTGGGAGTGTCATTAATAAATATTCTTGACTTTCCGTTGGATGTTATTTCTCTACGAATAATTAACTCGTTGGACGCATCAAATTCATTTTCTTTCAAAAAAGTTTGTGCTTCAGGATTAGTTTCTATATCAAAAATGCCTTCAATAATACATTTCTCATTGGCATTTAGCAATGACTGGCTATCGGCACGTTCGCCCAAAATTTTAGATAAGGCGCCCATTAAAATAGATTTTCCTGCACCCGTTTCTCCAGTAATAATTGTTAAGCCTTTTTTGAATGAAATGGTTATTTCATCAATAATAGCATAGTTACGAATAAATAATTGTTTTAACACAGCACAAATATAAGGACTGAAAAAAGAAATAAAAAAAATCCTCAAAAGAGGATTTTTAAATGTATTATTTCATATTGTGATAAACCTTTTGAATATCTTCATCTTGTTCAATTTTATCAACCAATTTGAAAATATCTTCCGCTTGTTCGTCGGTTAATTCCACTGTATTCATTGGAATATAGGTTAATCCATTTTGAACAGGTTCTACTTTTTTGCTTTCCAAATAATCAGCCATTTTCCCAAAATCAGTATAGTTGGTTCTGATAATAATATTGCCATCTGCATCTTCTCCAATTTCTTCTAAGCCATAATCAATGCCTTCTAATTCCATTTCATCAATATCTACACCATCGGCTTTAATTTTAAATTCCCCCATTCGAGTAAATGTGAAGGCCACACTTCCTGTATTTCCCATTGAACCACCGCCTTTATTGAAATAAGCTCTAACATTGGCAACAGTTCGTGTATTATTGTCTGTTGCAGATTCTACTAAAATAGCTACACCATGCATTCCATAACCTTCATACAACACCTCGTCATAGCTCGAAATATCTTTTCCTAATGCACGTTTAATAGCAGCTTCTACTCGGTCTTTAGGCATATTACACGCCTTGGCATTTAAATAGCAACGACGCAAAGCAGGATTGTTGTCGGGCTCAGGACCACTGGCTTTAACTGCAATCGCAATTTCTTTACCAATTCTGGTGAAATCTTTTGCCATTTTATCCCAACGAGCAAACATGGCTCCTTTACGTACTTCAAATATTCTTCCCATGATAAAATTTTCTAATTAGATTGCAAATTTACTTTTTTTGTTTTTCTTTCCAAGAAGTAATTTTTTTTAAAATATATATATATATTCGCATTTCTAAAAAAAATATATAAAAAATGAAAAAAGTAATTTTATTAAGTTTGGTAGCTATTGGAATTTTTGCTTCTTGTGGAAAAGACAAGACTACCACTAACGGCAGTACCACAACAGAAAAAATCCAAAAAAAATGGAGATTAGTTAATTCTCAAGACATAGAGTATGTAGGGACTACAAATGTTGTAGATACAATTATCAATTACCCATACGGTACTACGGATTCTATTGAATTCAAAACAAATAACACAGCTGTAGCCAGTTATTTTGGGATGTTAGATACTGTATCTTATCAAATTTTAAGTGATACAAAAATTATTCTTGATGCAGATACCTTTACAATAAATACATTAACTGCAAATGATTTTGTAATGGCATATTATAACAGAGTAGATACTCCACATTATGATATCATAGTTACATTAAAAAGATAATTAATTAAATAATTTATATTCTTAAATCCTGCATCAATTTACATGCAGGATTTTTTTTGTTTACTTTTGGGCAATATTTAAATTATGGAACGAATAGAAAAACTAAAAAGCATGTTGTTGCAATCGCCTGAGGATTGCTTTGTGTATCATGCTTTAGGATTAGAATATGTGAAGTTGAATGACTTAGAAAACGCATTGGATTATTTTAATCAAGTGATTTTTCTTGATGAATCTTATGTGGGTACTTATTATCATTTAGCTAAAACATTGGAGAAATTAAATGAAATAGCAGAAGCCATTACCATTTATGAAAAAGGGATTGAAATTGCAAATTTGCTCAAAGACAATCATGCTAGAAATGAATTGCAAATGGCATTGGATGATATTATAGAGTAAAATAGTTATTAGAAAGGAGTAAGAAAATGAAGCTAGAAAATTTAAACAAATCTAAAAAATATTTATTGGCAGTGAGTGGTGGCATCGATTCGATGGTGATGGCAGATTTGTTTTTAAAACAGCAGTTGACATTTGCTGTGGCGCATTGTAATTTCCAACTAAGAGAAGAGGACTCAAATTTAGATGAACAGTTGGTAAGCGATTGGTGTGTTAAAAATAATATTGAATGCATGATTAATCGAACAAATACAATTGATTATTGTGCACAGCATAAATGCTCAATTCAAGTAGGTGCAAGAGCGATTAGATACGCTTTTTTTGAAGAAATTTGTGTGCGTAAAAATATTGATTTTATTGTTACTGCACATCATCAAGACGATGCGATTGAAACCGTATTATTTCAATTTTTTAGAGGTACTGGTATTCAAGGTTTAACGGGAATTCCTGCAAGAAACCAAAAAATTATTCGTCCATTATTGCCATTTTCTAAAGAACAAATTGTAACCTATGCGCAGCAATTTCGAATACAATTTAGGGAAGATAAAAGCAATTTAAAACAAGCGTATACTCGAAATAAATTGCGTTTAAAAATCATTCCTCAATTGGAAGAAATGTTCCCTGCTTTCAAAAATAATATTGCGAATAATATTCATCGAATGAATGAAGCGAATGAAATTTATTTACAACAAATCAACCAGTATAAAAAGAAATTAATAGAGCAACGAGGAAATGATTTTTATATTCCAATTTTAAAATTAAAAACCATTTCACCTATTGCAACTATATTGTTTGAATTGATAAAAGAGTTTCATTTTTCGTATGAACAAACGTTGCAAGTGATACAATTGTTAGAGCGTCAAACAGGAAGTTTGGTAGAGTCACAAACTCATCAAATAATTAAAAACAGAAATTTTTTAATTATAACCGGAAAAAATAGGACAACATCAGAAATGATTTTGGTTGAAGAACACGAAATTAAAATTGATGCTCAAGATTTTGAACTGAATATAAAATCAATTCTCAAAGATAAATTTGAAATCAATAAAGATTTAAAATGTTGTGCTGTAGATGCTACTCTGCTTGAATATCCTTTAATTCTTCGTAAATGGAAACAAGGCGATTATCTCTATCCTTTTGGCATGACGAAAAAGAAAAAACTTTCAAAATTATTGATTGGTGCAAAAATTCCGTTGCATGAAAAATATAAAGTTTGGGTATTGGAATCCAATAAAAAAATAGTTTGGATTATAGGTGTAAAATCAGATAACCGATTTAGGGTTACAGAAAAAACAACAGAAGTTTTAGTTTTTGAAATAAAATAAATGGGTTAATTTGTAGTAAATTAAATAACCTTCTATTTATTTTTATTTTAGATTATACAAATAAAAATACTTGGTAAATGGAATATATTATATTGAATTTTATTCAGATGATAAAGAAACAAAAACGTTTAAACTAATTAAGCAATAATTTGTCTTTATTTGTTTTTACTTTCGCGTATAATTAATTGCATTATATGTCAACAGAACGATACCACGAATTACAATCTACATACAACACATTAAACGACGAAAAGGAGAAAATAGATTGTTTAATAGAAATCGTTCTCGAAATTAGAAATTATGATATTGAGGAAGCCTTTAGGCTTTCAAATGAAATTATTGACCGGTCAACTAAAATAGATTATCAAGAAGGAATTGGTAGAGGATTAAATAATAAAGGTGCTTGTTATTGGTTGAAGGGAGAGTATGACAAAGGGTTGAATGTATTAAAAGATGCGTTGAAAATAGCAAAGCATAAACAATCATTACCGCTCAAAGCACGTATTTACAACAACTATGGAAATATTTATCGCGATTTAGGCGATTTGTCTAATGCGTCAAAATATTTTCAATGGGCATTAGAAATTAATGAAAAGTTGGGTGATGAATTGTCTCAATCAGCTGTTTTAATTAGCATTTCAAATTTACATTTTGATTTATATGATTATGAAAATGCGTTAGAGTATGCAAAAAGATGCTTAGAAATATTTCGAAAATATGATGATAAAAAAAGATTAATTAGTGTATACCACACACTTGGAAATATTTATTTAAAACAAGAAGTATACAATTTAGCCATAATCAACTTTAAGCGTAGTTTAGTATTGAGCGAACCTAATACGGTTGGTCATATGTTGGCAAACAGTGGAATTGGTAAGGTGTATTACAAAGAAAAAATGTTTGAAAAAGCGCAAAAATATTTGCGGTTAGTGATTCAGCAAGCAGAGGAACTGTCTAATTTCGAAGGCATTATTATATCTGAATTTTATCTTGGACGAATCAGTTTAGATGAAATGGATTATAAAAATGCGCTGATCCATTTTGACATTGCATTTGATTTAGCCAACGAACATTCTCGTAAACATGATGTAATGAGTATTCATGAAATGTATGCCAAAGTATATGAAAAAATGGGTGATATTGTAGAGGCTTATGATAATTTAAAGAAATTTGAAAAACTCAAAGAAGAAATATTTCAACAAAATACCTTCAATAAATTACGCAATTTGCAACTTCGACATGAAATTGAATTTGCAGTAAAAGAAAAAGAAGTAGCAGAACAATCCGCTAAATTGAAGCAAGAATTTATTGCTAACATGAGCCATGAAATAAGAACGCCAATGAATGCTATTGTTGGAATGGCAAGGTTGTTGCAAGAAAAAAAACCACGTGATGACCAATCGAAATATTTAAATGCCATTACACAAAGTGCCGATAATTTATTAGTTATTATCAATGACATTTTAGATTTTTCAAAAATTGAAGCTGGCAAAATTACCATTGAATCGGTGTCTTTTTCTTTAACACATTTATTAAAAAATGTTGTGACCTTATTGCGCTTTAAAGCGATAGAAAAGGGAATAGTTATTCGTTTTGATATTAATGAAAAAGTGCCTGATCATTTAATTGGAGACCCAACTCGATTGTCGCAAGTTTTGATGAATTTAGCAGGTAATGCCGTAAAATTTACCGAAAAAGGGACTGTTCAAATTGTATGTAGAAATTTAGAAATAGATGGGGATTATGTGAAAATAGCATTCGATGTAATTGATACCGGAATAGGTATTTCAGAAGAATATGTGGGGAAAATATTTGAAAGTTTTACACAAGCAGGAACCGATGTCGCTCGAAAATTTGGTGGTACTGGTTTAGGGTTGACAATTTCTAAACAATTAGTTGAGCTCATGGAGGGAAGCATTGAAGTAAATAGTAAAATAGGAGTGGGCACAACGTTTACATTTATGTTGCCTTTTCAAATTGGGGAAGGAATTTTTGAACAGTCGCAAGATGATTTAGTAATAGCAGAAAATGATTTAAACGTATTAAACCGAGCTAAAATATTATTAGTAGACGATAATGAATTTAATCGAATAGTGGCTGTAGATACCCTCAAATCGATAGCTCCAAACATTAAAATTTTAGAAGCACAAAGTGGTTTAGAGGCCATCGAAAAAATAAAATTAAATGAAATTGATTTGGTGTTGATGGATATTCAGATGCCCAAAATGAGTGGTATTGAAACAACATTGTTTATTAGAAATGAAATGCAACCGCCGTTAAATAATATTAAAATAATCGCTATGACCGCTAATGTTATGAAAAATGACATTGATAGCTATCTGCAAAATGGAATGAATGACCACATTCCTAAACCATTTCATAAATCTGAATTGATCTTTAAAATATTAAATCAATTAGATAAAAATAAAGTAGAAAGTAGAAAGTGGCATGAAGAAAGTGAACAAGTTAATGCTGAATTAATACCTGAAAATTTACCACGAACAACTAAATTAACAGATCCTCGTTTTTTAATTTCTTTTGCTGGTAATGATAAAGAAAAACAGAAAAAATATATCAATATCTTTTTACAAAATGCGCCTAAATTATTGCTACAAATGCAAAAGGGATTTGATAATCATGATACTGAAATGATAAAAATTTCTGCTCATTCTCTTAAAACACAGCTTAATTACATGGGTGTAAAAGAAGAATTATCACATGTGCAAGAGATTGAACAAATGGCTACACATGAACATAAAAAAGATGAAATAAAGACGTTGATTAATAATCTTCAAGATATTTGTTTACAAGCATTTAAAGAGTTGGAGGCGTATGTAGCGGCAATATAAATATGGACATAAAAAACCCTTCAAGAAATACCTTGAAGGGTTAAACATATTTAATTGAAATGCTGTTTTAAGTTATTAATCAACTATTTCATAATAATACTCGGCAAAATTCCCAATGCGATGATCATAGCTGCATTTATAATTAATAATACTTTTTCTATTATTGTAGGTTGTTCTATTAATTCGGCATCTCCTTGTTTGAAATACATACTCATGATAACTCTGAAATAATAGTACACACTAATTGCAGCCATTAACACAGCAAATACAACAATCCAAAGCATTGAACCTTGTTCAACGGCAGCCATTAATATATAATATTTTGCAAAAAATCCACCTGTTAAAGGAATTCCAGCTAATGAAAATAAACATATAGTAGCCGTTATTGCTAACACAGGATGTTTTTTAGCTAATCCATTAAAGCCATCGAAGGTGTAATCTTTCATTTTTATTAAAACTGCAAATACGCCCAATGAGGCTAATGTGTATGATACACTGTATAAGCTTATCGCTTTCCAAGAAGTTGCATTAACGGCAAAAATTGCAAAAAGCATAAAACCTGCTTGTGCTATAGATGAATAGGCCATCATTCGTTTTACACTGGTTTGGTAAACTGCAGTTACATTTCCGATGAATAAAGTTAACGCAATCATTGATACAATCGTAACTTGCCAAGCATGACTTACACTTCCAAATGAAAAATGAAATAATCGAATAAAGGCAACAAACACACTTACTTTCACAATGGTTGCCATAAAAGGAGTAAATGCTGTAGGAGTTCCGTCATATACATCAGGAGTCCAAAAATGCATGGGTGCTGCCGATACTTTAAACCCAAAAGAAACGACCATTAATAAAATGCCTACAATCGCTAATGAACTCATACTATTAACTTGTAAAAATTGAGCTGTAAATTTATCACTCATAATATCAAAACTACCTGTTGCGCCGTAAAGTAAAGTAATTCCCATTAATAAAATACCTGTACTAAAAGAACCCATTAAAAAGTATTTCAATGAAGCCTCTGTACTTTTTACATTTGCTTTGTCACTACCTGCTAAAATGTATTGAGGGATAGAAAGAATTTCGATTCCGATAAATAAAATAAGTAAGTTTGAGTAAGACGACAGTAAAAATACACCCGAAAGGATAAAGAACATTAAAGCAAAATACTCAGCTTCATTTCGGCCAACAAGGGCAATGTGTTTGTGAAATAAAAAGAAATAGAGCATTGCACAAAACGTAATTAATACATTAAACCATGAAGTGAAACTATTTAATTCAATCATATTGAAGTATGTTTTACTTCCTTGCGTTGAAATAATTTGGTTGTCAAAAATGGTGGCCCCCATTAAAATCATGATACCGATTAAAGCAGCCCATTGAACTTGCTTGCTATCTTTAAATAGCAAACCAGCAAACATCATTACGACACCCAATAAAGCTGATATTACAATTGCATTCATTCTATTTGTTTTTAATTGAGCGAACTCAATATGACTTATTTTATTTTATAAATTAACTTACTAAAGACATCAATACATTTGGATAAAATCCTAACCAAAGAATTATTCCCATAATTATTATTAAAACAATCCACTCATTGATTGATAAATCAGTAAAAACGACTTGACTATTTTTTAATTCACCAAAGGCTACTTTTTGTATCATTCCTAAAGTATAAACTGCAGCTAAAATAACACCCAACCCTGCAACAACAGTGAATGCGATATGATATGGAGAGGTAGATTGAAATAAACCATTAAACATCATAAATTCACCAATAAATCCGTTTGTAAGGGGTAGCGCAATATTTGCTAAAGAAATTAATACCAACGCAATGGTAAATTTAGGCGCTAGTTTTGCTATACCACCCATTTCGTTTAAATTTTGAGTGCCTAAGCGCTTTTCGATGGCTAAAACAATTAACCATAAACCCATAATATTGATTCCATGATTAAACATTTGAATGGTCACACCTTGAGTACCTAATTGATTTTGAGCAAATAAAGTAGCAATCATTAAACCGATGTGCGCTATGGATGAATAAGCTATTAAACGCTTAATATTTGTTTGTACAATCGCTAGGCAAGATGCATAAATGATGCCGATGATGCATAGAATAGTTACTAGATTGGTCCAATGTAAAACCCCTAAAGGTAAAACAGGCAACAACCATTTGATGACTGCAAATAAACCCATTTTTACCATAATCGCACTCAATACGATTGTTACCGGTGTTGAGCTTTGTTCATAAGCATCTGGTTGCCATGTATGAAAAGGAAACATAGGCATTTTAATAGCAAAAGCTAAAAATACCAACCAAAACATCCAATTTTGCATGCTTCCAGACATTGATTTTCCTGATTCTACAAAGCTTGTCCATGCAAATGAATGATTGGTTGTGTGGTTATAGATAATTAAAAAAGCAACTAACAATAATAAACTTCCTACAAACGTATAAACGAAAAATTTAAAGGTTACTTTAATTCTGTTTTCTCCTCCAAACATGGAGCTTAAAAAGTAAACCGGTATTAAGGCTAATTCCCAAAAAATATAAAATACCAATGCATCATTGGCTAAAAATACACCCATTAATCCTGCTTGAGCCAACGACATCAAACCATAAAAAGTAGATTTGTTTTCCATCTCCTTGTTGTTTAAAAAAAGATAAACCAAAGGGAAAACTATTGCTGTTAAAGCTAGCATCAAAACCTGCAAACCACTATTAATATTCAATGAGAAATTGGTTCCAAGAGAAGGAATCCAGGTTAGATCAATTGCAATGGGAGTGTGCCCGTTATAATAAGTGAAAGCACTAAATA
Organism: Chitinophagaceae bacterium; assembly: GCA_044353665.1. Taxonomy (GTDB): domain Bacteria; phylum Bacteroidota; class Bacteroidia; order Chitinophagales; family Chitinophagaceae; genus OLB11. The sequence continues at coordinate 22,980 of JBILBN010000025.1, forward strand.
AGGTAGCTGCTAATGTAAATAACGAGGTTCCTAAAGCAGGCAATTGGCTATTATTCTTTGATAAAAAAGAAACCAAACCACCAAAAATCGGAACTAATATGAGTATAATAAGTAACATGAATTTATTTTTCTGTCTATTAATTTTTATTGTACCAAAGCTGAATAATGAATAAAAGTGCAATGCCCAGCACCATTAAAAACATATAAAATCCAACCAAACCACTTTGTAATATTTTTAAACGATTGCTTCCGTCTTGAATTAACTTCCCTACTCCATTGACCAAGCCATCGATGCCCATTTTTTCTATGTATTTTTCATAAAAAAAAGCTTTTTTATACAATGGTTTAACAATAGTAGCATCGTAAGCCTCATCAACATACCATTTTTCTTCAAAGAATTTGGCAAGGCCAGTTGCATTTTTAGAAGCATTGTATTTTTTGAAACCTACATAAGCCCAAAGAATTCCCAATATGGCTACGAGTACCGCAACGCCCATCATCATCATTTCATTTGTTGCCGACAATTCAGCACCATCATGAGCAGCAACGCCAATTACAGATTCTAATAAATGATTTAATTCGTGGGTGCCACCTAATACATGAGGTATTCCAATAAATCCACCTACTGCAGATAAAATGGCTAATACGATTAAAGGTGCAGTCATCAAAGAGGGGCTTTCATGTAAATGTTCTTTTTGATGTTGAGTTCCTCTAAATTCACCCCAAAAAGTAACAAATAACAAGCGAAACATATAATATGCTGTCATAAACGCAGCGAACATACCTAAACTCCAAAATATTTTACCATAAGCAGGATGCATGAAAACGTGCAACATAATTTCATCTTTAGAAAAGAACCCACTTAATGGTGGAATACCAGCGATGGCAATACAACCAATAAAGAAAGTGATGTATGTAATTTTCATGTGTTTTGATAAACCACCCATTTTACGAATGTCTTGTTCGCCATCACAAGCATGAATAACTGATCCAGAACCTAAGAACAATAAGGCTTTGAAAAATGCATGCGTAATTACGTGGAAGATGGCAGCTGTGTAAGCACCAACGCCCAACGCCATAAACATAAATCCTAGTTGAGAAACTGTTGAATAGGCCAATACTTTTTTAATATCATTTTGTTGAGTGGCAATGGTTGCAGCTACTAATGCGGTTGCTAACCCAATAATTAAAATAACATGTTGAGCATAAGGAACTGTTGAAAAAATAAAATGACTTCGTGTAATCATATAGATACCAGCAGTAACCATCGTAGCGGCATGAATCAATGCTGAAACTGGTGTTGGACCAGCCATTGCATCTGGCAACCAGGTAAATAATGGAATTTGAGCCGATTTTCCTGTGGCTCCAATAAAGAAACACAAGGCAATTGCTGTGGTATAAGTTGCATCAAAAGGAGTTGTAGCCATTAAATTTTGTAGTTCCACAAATTCTAGTGTGCCATATTTTGAAAATACTAAAAAAATACCGACTAAAAAACCTAGATCACCAATACGATTCATGATAAATGCTTTTTTTGCAGCATTGGTGTAATCAATATTTTTATACCAAAAGCCAATTAATAAGTATGAACAAAGTCCTACACCTTCCCAACCAATGAATAAGATTAAATAGTTAGAACCCAATACTAACAATAACATTGAGAAAATGAACAAATTTAAATAAGCAAAAAACTTACCAAAACCTTCGTCATGACTCATGTAAGAGATTGAATAAATGTGAATTAAAAAACCAATACCAGTAATGACCAACAAGAAAATGCTACTCAACGCATCTATTTGAAAAGAAAATGGAATTTTCATGGTTGCTACGTGAATAAAATCTGAAATAGGAATAATTTGAGTAACTGGATTTCCTTTTACTTCAAAAAATACCAATAATGAAACCACAAACGATGCTAAAATTGCTAAAGAAGCTATCCAACCGCTTGTTTTTCCTAACTTATTACGTCCTAAACCGGTGATTAAAAAACCAATCAATGGAAATAAAGGCACTAGCCAAATCATTTTTGCCATGTTTTACTACTTAATTTTTTAATCTATTTAATATATTAATATCCACCGAACGCACTTTACGATATGCCAAAACAATTATAGACAAGCCTACACTCACTTCCGCAGCAGCTACAACCATGATGAAAAATACAAATAATTGTGCGCTAGCATCGTTATGCATTTTGCTAAACGTTACTAAAAGTAAATTCACAGCGTTTAGCATCAGTTCGATACACATGAGTATAATTATGGCATTTCGACGCATCAAAACCCCCATTACACCAATGCAAAACAGTGCTAAACTTAAAAATAAATAATATTGTGTCGGCATTTTTTAAAAAAGTTACGCAAAAATAAGGTTTACAAAGGTAAAATGGTAATCATTTTTTGATTTTTAATGAGAGAAATGAAATTAATATTTTTTGCATTCACATTTTCTATAAACCCTTTTCTTTAATTGAATAAGAACGTGATGTTTGGTTGCAATATTTAGTAGCAAAAACAGAAGATTAGATTTGCTGAAATTAGATCGTCTTACCCAAAATTAATCCACAAATTCCTCAAAATTATTTCTGTCAATAAATGAAGATGATGTTATGGTATAGGCATTTAAAATAGAGGTAGGAATTTTTTTTCGATTTGTTTCCATACCTAATTTTTGGAATGTAATCTAAATATTAAGCCTAATTTTTTGAATAAGGATAATTCTTTAACTCCTAATGGCCTCCACAGGGTTTAATTTTGAAGCCCTAATTGCTGGAATAATGCCGGCAATAATTCCTACTAAAACACTTACTCCCACACCGATCATAAAATTAAAAAAAGACATAAACAATGGAAAGTTAATGGTGCCAGACATTATTTTAGACAATACGAAAACAAACAAAATGCCTATTAATCCACCTAAAAGACACAAAATAATGGATTCTATTAAAAACTCGGCTAAAATAGTTTTGGGTTTAGCGCCTAAGGCTTTTTTTAGTCCTATTTGTGAGGTTCTTTCTTTTACGGATACAAACATAATGTTGGCAATGCCAAAACTACCCACTAATAATGAAAAGAAAGCGATGATAAACCCACCTACATTAAACATGGCAAAAATAGAATCAATACTATTTTGAATAGCATCTAATTGATTAAATGAAAAATTGTCTTTGTCTTTTGGTTTCAATGATCGAGAGGTGCGCAACACCGATTTAATTTCATACTTCATTTCTTTTAAATCTCTGCCAGGTCTCGATTTAACCATGATCATGGGGTCAATAAATCCATTGCCTGCGTTGTTGTCTATATTTCTAATTGAGGAAACATATAAATAGGAAAGAATCATTCCATTGTCAAAGTCAAAGCCTGTCATGGTTTTGCCTTGTTTTTTCATTACTCCAATTATTTGAAATTTCTTTCCGAAAATAGTCAAAAATTTTCCGACAGGGGAAATGTTAGTGCCAAATAATTCATCGGCTACGTTATACCCTATGACTACAGTATTGCTTTTGCCAGTATTCATTTCGGATAACGAAAAATAACGGCCTTCATTGATGTCAATAGGTTGAAGTTTATTAAAATCGTAGGTTACGGCAAATACATTCACACCAGAAACAGCATTATTTTCAAACTGTAAATTTTGACTTTCATCAGAGTAGCAAAGCGTTGCATAAGCAGCCGAGTTTACATTTTCTTGAATTTTTTTCAACTCTGCATAATTGCAAATGGGCCTTGCTTTGTATTTCCACCATTGATATTCGCCTTCATCTTCCGGTATCCAAGGAAACTTACCAATATATAACACATTGCTTCCAAGCGATTGCATATTGTTTTTGATGTTTTGTTGTAAACTATCAAAAACCGTTAAAATGCTGACAATGCAAAACACGCCAATGGTAACGCCTAGCAGCGATAAAAACGTACGAAGCTTGTTGGCTCGTAGCTCTTGAAAAGCCATTATGATATTTTGTAAATAAACGGAACTCATTGTTTTTAGAATTCGTAAAGATAATTCGTAAAAACTATATTCTCGATTGTAGATTTGCAAAATTATATGGATAGTAGTAGTGCACGAAAAACTTGGCGATTAATTATTGGGGAACGAGAATTTTCGTTGTTTATTTTCACTCGATTCATCATCATTTTTTCCTTGTTTTTGCAAACGACAGTCGTGAGTTATTTAATGTATAAACTCACCAAAAATCCGTTGTCATTGGGTTTAATTGGTTTGGCAGAAGTGATACCTGCTTTTGGGTTTGCATTTGTAGCTGGTTATTTTGTCGATAAACGAATTAAACGAAATGTGTATTTGGCTTGTGTTGTTTTTTATGTCATCAATTCACTGTTGGTTTTAGGCATTACGTCACATTATTTTATGCAAAACAACAGCACCCAAACAATCGAATGGTTAATTTATTTGACGATGTTTTTAAGTGGCTCTATCCGGGCTTTTTTAGCGCCAGCTTCGTTTTCATTATTGCCTTTACTTGTTAAAAAAGACGATTTGCCACAAGCGATCACCTGGAGCAGTACCTCATGGATGTTGGGCTCCGTGTTAGGTCCTTTAGCAGGTGGTTTATTGATGTCTAAAATTGGTGTTTCATCAACCATTTCGATCTCCGTTTTTTTATTATTCAGTGCAGTATTTTGCATGCTTAATGTAAAACCTAAAGATTCAATTCCTATGAAAGAGGTGGGTATTATTGAGGGATTAAAAGAAGGCTTTCGCTTTGTGTTTAAAACAGAAGTTATTTTAGCTGTATTGAGTTTAGATTTATTTGCTGTTTTATTTGGAGGTGCAGAAGCCTTGCTGCCTGTGTTTTCGAGCGAAATTTTAAAAGTAGGAGAAGTGGGTTATGGTTGGTTACGAAGTGCACATGGCATTGGTTCTATCATTTTATTATTCGTATTAGCTTATCTTCCGTTGAAAAATAATATTGGAATAAAATTATTGGTTTCAGTATTTTTATTTGGATTATGTATTGTTTTATTTGGCATTTCAACCAATGTTTATTTATCCTTTTTTCTATTGCTATCAGCAGGATTGTTTGATGGTGTGAGTGTGGTGATTCGGCACTCAATTTTGCAACTCAATACGCCTGATGAATTAAAAGGAAGAGTGTCATCCATCAACATGATGTTCATTAGTTCGAGTAACGAATTAGGTGCTTTTGAAAGTGGTTTCACAGCTCGTTTAATGGGAACGGTCTCGGCTGTAGTTTTTGGTGGAATGATGACGATGTTGGTGGTTGGTTTTACCTATTTTAAAGCACCGAGTTTAAAGAAATTGAAACTTTAAAAAGTTGTCGGTTGTCGGATATCAGATGTTGGATTTCAGATGTCGGATGTCAGGAATGCAATTTGATAAATTTATAAATGGCATCAACTAAATAATACAGATTTTAAATCTAAACAACCAAAAAAGTGAGCGATTAATTACCTTTCTCCTAAAGGAGAAGGGATGGGGTTGAGGTCTAAATATCAATTATAATCTTTATAGATTTTGAAAAATTAGTTGGGCGGCACACACGCTTTTCGTTCCAATCTTTTTGCATCAAAGCAAGCAAAAAGGATTTCCACTGCAATCGTTGCCGCAATAAAATAGGTTAACATTTCTAAAGTAGAAAACAAAAAAGAGCAAAGAAAAATCTTTGCTCTTTTTTTATAATTAATTACAGTCTAATATCTCAAATCTAACTTCTCAAATCTTTACTGCATAATTCTTCCTCCGCCAGCAAAATATTTCGACCAATAGGCATTGCCTAAATTTGCGATTGAAACCCCTTTGCTAGATGCAGAATGTACAAAAAAGTTGTTTCTTAAATATACACCAACATGTGAAATTCTCGAAGTGCCAACTCTAAAGAAAACTAAATCACCTTCTTTTAAATCATCTTTAGCAATTCTTTTAGCTTCGCTAAATTGTAAACAAGCTGTTCTTAAAATATCATAACCAAAAACGTATTGATATAAATGTTGAACAAATGCACTGCAATCCACTCCTTTTTTCGTTGTTCCGCCCATTCTATATTTTACTCCGTACCATTCGTCAATAAAACGATAGAGCATAACATTCGAAATTTGATTCGGCATCACATCAATCATCGATGAATATTTGTCTTTTACCCAATCTAACATATTCGAAGCCATTGAAGGTTCCTCTTTTTTAACAGCAACAGTTGTTGGCGCTGTTTTAGTAACCATTCTTGATTTTAAAATATCATCAGCGCTAACAGTCGACTTTGTATTGACAACAGTTTTTATAGCAGTTAATGGGTCTGTTTTTTTTGTGGGAATTAAATTATTTACGTTTGATGGAGCTTTTGGGTTTAAAACTACTTTTTGTGTAACCTCAGTGGGCGTTAATTTTTTAAAAGTAGCTTTTGAATTAGGTTCTATTCTTTCTTTGTTTTGAGCAATAGATAAAACACTCGTTGAAACGAGTAAAAAAGCCATAAAGCCAAATTTCTTTAGTACTAGCATGATGTCAGAATTTTTTGGTTATTGCAAATCTAATACATCAAAACCTTTTTAGCTAGTGTTTGACTGTTGTATTCATGTTAAAAACTGCCTTTTTACCTCTTTTTTTGGCGATTTGTAAACTAAACGTTAATGAAAATTGCTATTTATGAGCGTTTGAGTATACTCATTACTGGGATGGGCATACAATTCCTCTGCATTGTTTTGCTCTACGATCACTCCTTTTTGCATCACAGCAACATGGTCACAAATATGTTTTACAACACCTAAGTCATGTGAAATAAACAAATAAGAAAGTTTAAATTCTTCTCGAAGGGAAACCAATAAATTTAAAACTTGTGCTTGCACACTCACATCTAATGCCGACACACTTTCGTCACAAATAATAAATGAAGGCTGCACAGCCAAGCATCGAGCAATTGAAATTCGTTGGCGTTGTCCACCAGAAAATTCATGCGGATAGCGACTAAAATGAGCTGGTAAAAGACCTACTTTCTCAAGCAATTCGGCTACTTTTTCTTTTCGCTCATTGGGTTTAAAAATGCCATGCACATGCATGGGTTCTAAAATGGCATTCCCAATTGAAATTCTTGGATTAAGAGACGAGTAGGGGTCTTGAAAAATAATTTGAACCTCACTTCTATATTCTTTTAATTCACTCTTTGAAAAATCATTTATGTTTTTCCCTTTATATAAAATTTCGCCTGCAGTAATGTCAACTAATTTTACCATTGCTTTGCCAATAGTGGTTTTGCCACATCCACTTTCACCAACTAATCCCATGGTTTCGCTTTCATGAATAGTTAATTGTACCTCATTTACAGCCTTAAAAAAAGCAGTGGCCTTTCCAAAGAAATTAGTTTTTGTTGGATACCAAATTTTCAAATTATTGATTTCAAAAATAGGCGCATTTTGTTTTAAAGTTGCAATTCGATCATTAAAAGAATGAATAGAAATAATGTTAGATTCTGGAGTGTACTTTTCTTCTTTCGAAATAATTTCTTCTACGGTTTTTAAATAGTTAACTCGTTCGGTGGTTGAGGGTCTGCAAGCAATTAAACTTTGTGTGTAAATGTCTTTAGGATGATTGAAAATTTCATTGCTCGAATTATATTCTATCATTTTGCTTTTAAATAAAACCAACACATCATCGGCAAATGATTTAACAATATTTAAATCATGCGTGATGAATAAAATAGCCATGTTGTACTTTATTTGTAGCTCTTTGAGTAATTCTAAAATAGCTTTTTGAACCGTTACATCCAATGCAGTAGTAGGCTCATCTGCGATTAATAAATTGGGGTTACAACTAATTGCCATCGCAATCATGACCCGTTGTTTTTGTCCACCCGAAAGCTCATGCGGATAGCGATTGATAATGGTTGTAGGATTGGGTAGTTTTACTTCTTCAAATAATCGAATGGTTTCTTCAAATGCTTTTTCTTTCGATAATTTTTTATGCAACATCAATACCTCAGCCACTTGCATTCCACATTTCATCAATGGGTTTAATGAAGTCATGGGTTCTTGAAAAATAATACTGATGTCATTGCCTCTAATTTTTTCAATTTGAGCATCCGTAGTATTTAAAATATCAATTGTTGTATTTTCTTTTGTGTTGAAAATAATTTTTCCTGATTGATATTCAGTTATTTTTTTAGGCAATAATTTTAAAATACTTAACGCCGAAACCGATTTTCCTGAACCACTTTCGCCCACAATAGCCAAGGTTTTTCCTCTCTCAATTGAAAAAGAAATCGCTTGAATGGCAATCGTTGTAGATTCTTCTGTTTTAAAATTTACAGAAAGATTTTCAACTGAAATAATGGGATTATTCACAACACAAATGTAAATGATTAGCCACAGATTATTCAGATTTCATAGATGAATAATTATTAAAATTAAAACTGACAACCGACATCTGCTATTCGACAACTGAATTTAAAACTTCAGATGTTTAACAGTATTGCCATTGTTGATTAGTTGTTTCAACGAATCAATACCAATTTCTAAATGCCGTTGCACAAAATTGGTGGTAACTGCTTTGTCACTTTCTGCTGTTTTTATGCCTTCAGGAACCATGGGTTGGTCGCTCACTAAAAGTAAGGCCGCTGTTGGAATGTGATTGTAAAATCCAGTAATAAAAATGGTTGCCGTTTCCATATCAATTGCCATTGGACGAATGCGTTTTAAATATTCTTTAAACTCGGTATCATGCTCCCAAACTCTTCTATTGGTTGTATAACAAGTACCAGTCCAATAATCAAAACCCTTATCACGAATGGTAGTTGAAATGGCTTTTTCCAAGGCAAAAGCAGGTAACGCAGGCACTTCAGGTGGAAAATAGTCATTACTTGTTCCTTCGCCTCTAATAGCCGCAATGGGTAGAATTAAATCACCCACTTTATTTTTCTTTTTTAATCCACCACATTTGCCTAAAAATAAAACCGCTTTGGGTGTAATTGCAGAAAGTAAATCCATAACAGTTGCTGCCGAAGCGGAGCCCATGCCGAAATTGATAATCGTAATTCCATTCGCTGTGGCACATTGCATAGGTTTGTCTTTCCCAATAACTTTTACTTTGTGTTGCTTCGCAAAAGTGTCAACGTAATTTGAAAAATTGGTCAGTAAAATATATTTCCCGAAATTCTCCAATGATTCACCAGTATATCTTGGTAGCCAATTTTTAACGATATCTTGTTTGCTTTTCATGCATTCAAAATTAAGTTATTTTAGTCATGAATTGAATATTAGATTATTTAATAAAAAGAGTATACCAATAGAAAATTGTATTTTTATTAATCGCTTACATATATTTTATTATTTTATTGAGCCAGATTATCATTAAAATAGAAGATGTAATTAAAATTGAGGAAGTTAATTCGTTGACTAGCAAGTTATTTCGAAAAAAAATAAATAATCGCATGAACTTTTGTTAATATTTATTGGTTTTATAAAAATTATGTATATTTGAAGAATAAATTTAAAACAATGAACAAACTAATTACGCTTTCGTTATCCATTGCATTGATTGCA
>JBILBN010000134.1:0-3074 GCA_044353665.1 Chitinophagaceae bacterium
AGTACATCATAAAATATTTCGTTTGTAAACTGTTCAGTTTCATAATGCCCAATGTCAGCAATGACCAATTTTTGTTCAGCATCAAAAAACTGATGATATTTAAAGTCGCCTGTAATAAAAATATCTTCTTTTTGAGCAATTGCATCGTTTAATAAAAAACTCCCAGATCCTCCACAAAATGCAATAGTCTGTATTTTTTTGCCTAATAATTGAGTATGACGAATACATTTTGTATTCATATTTTTCTTTAATAATTTAAAAAATGTTCCTTCATCAATTGGATTTGACAATTTGCCAATCATACCTGAGCCAATTTCAGGGTTTTTGTTGTCTAAGGATATTATTTCAAAAGCAACTTCTTCATAAGGATGATTTTCTTTTAAAATGGCAATTAATTTTTGTTCTAAATGGGATTCAAAAATCATTTCTAGTTTAATTTCTGGTTCCGTATGAATTTCATTTTTTTTGCCTATAAATGGATTCGCATGATCATTTGCTTTAAATTTACCTTCACCTAGTGTTGAAAAACTACAATCCGCGTAATTTCCTATTTTGCCAGCACCTGCTTTATTTAATGCTTTTCGTACAATTTCAAAATGTGATTTGGGAATATAAGTATACAGTTTTTTTAGTTTGCCCGAAATAGGAGTCAGAATTTTACAATCAATAAGATTTAATTTTTCTGCTATTTTTCGATTTACGCCCAATTGCATATTATCCAAATTAGTATGTGCAGCATAAATCGCGATATCATTTTTGATTGCTTTAATAATTACTCGTTCAATATAGTTTTTCCCAGTTAATGATTTTAATCCTGAAAATACAATAGGATGATGTGCAATAATTAACCCACATTTTAGTTTAATTGCTTCTTCTAAAACGCTTTCTGTACAATCTAAAGTGATGAGCGCTTTTGAGATTTTTTTAGCAGAGTCGCCTACAATTAAACCACTGTTGTCATAATTTTCTTGATAAGATTTTGGTGCAAATTCTTCTACTGCTATTATTATGTCATTAATGAATATCATTTCGTAAAATTAAATAAAAAAAGCAACGATAAACGCTGCTTTTTTATTTTGTATGATTAAGGACAAAAAAACTAGTTGTTCGGAATAAATTTTTTGAATCTGTATCCTATCGAAAATTGCACAAAAGGAACTTTAAAAATGCCATCTGAAATTTCTCTAGCAGAAAGCGTTTTCGAATTATCTTTCAACACATTACTTAATCTTAAATCGATATATAAATTAGGATTCAAACTATAAGATGCACCAATTGAATATCCTATGCCAAAACGACTGCCAAAATCTTCTCTAACAAATTCATAAGAAGTATTTGCAGGTTGTGTGAAGGCAACCGAATTGCTCAATATAACGGTATCTTTTACTGCATAGTTTTTTGAAATTGAGGTAGTATTTAATTTTAATGAATAAGCTAAATTAAAACCAATATAGGGAGTTGCTTTCCCAATATGTGCTTGTAACATAAGGGGGAGTTCTATGGTAGCAAAACTTCTAAAATTATATTTACGAGTGGTCGAATCTATAGTGGTTTTATGTATTGTTTGATTTTGAGCAGATAAGGTATTGATGTCTGCATTGTAATCAAATAGACTTGTTTTTTTATCATTCACAGAATAGCCACTGTTGTTTTTATAAAATAATTTTAATTCACTCAAAATGCTAAAATAATTACTGACAGGTATTAAATTATTTAACCCAAAATGAAAGCCACCATAATTGTGTTCGGTATTAATAAATGCAGCATTTACACCAACACTCATACCTGGATAAAATTCAATTTTTTTCATTGCCATTTTGTTGCTAAACGCTTTCATTTTATTGAAAATAGAACTTGAATATCCATTGTCTGATGTACTCCCTTTAATAGATTTAGTTTCTTTTTTAGTGACAGTAGATGCTTCAATTTGTTTATTGACTACAATTTCATTATTTGATTTTAATTCAATTTTTTTAGTAGCATTCAATTCTTCTTCAGGAGATAAATTTACGAGTCTCGGGTTTGCCAATTTCGCTTTAGCAAATGGAATAACTTCTTCTTCAACTACGTCAACTAATTTTTCCACAACTTTGCTATAACGTCCTACAGTATCATATTCTATTGATTTTGACGAGCTGTTTTTTGTAGTTTTCTCTTTAATTTCAATTAAACTAATGGTGTCTTTTTTAATTTCTTTTTTAGATTTTTTAGCAACTTTTGGTAATGAAGAAGTATTATTGTCTGCATTATTTATTTCTGCAATATTATTAAAATTAGATGCAGCAATCTCATTTTTGTTTACTGCATTTGTGTTTTCTTGATGATAGGTTTTGTTTTTTGATTCTATTTTTGAAGATAATTTATTGTCGTTTACTGCATAAGTATTTGTATTAACTGGTTGTACTAAATTTTTATTTTGATTTTTTGATGAATGATTAATTCTATTTTTAACTTTAACAATTTCATCATTGTTTGTTACATTGCTCGTTGAACTTTTTGTTATAACAGAGGCTTCATTTGTCGCAATTGTATTTTGTATATTATTCGTTGTATTAGCCATTGCAATTGTTTCTGTTGCACCATTTTGAACAACAGGTGCATGGCCATTTTCTGCAACAACATCATTTTTAGAAGTCGCTTTTTTAGTAATAGAAATATATCCAGCAGTTAATGCACCACTCAATAATATTAAGAATGCTAAAAATAGAGGTAATATTCTACGTTTCTTTTTAGGTTCTTGTTCAGCATATGGGTTTTTCCCATCTAAAATTCGTTCCATATTAGCCCAAGCACCTAAATTTAGTTGCTCTTGCCCATTGGAAAGCTTGTTTTTAAATAATTGATCTATTGGAATAATTTTTTCCATGGTATAAAAATTTCTTATTAAGAATGTTGTCGTTCAATTTTTAATTTAAGTTGTTTTCGTGCTTCAAATAAGTGCCATTTGCTAGTTCCTTCATTAATGTTTAAATGTTCTCCAATTTCTTTATGGCTAAATCCTTCTATTACATACATATTAAATACAGTTCTTGTTTGTTCTGAAAGTTCTTGAACCAATTTCATTAATTCATCAT
>JBILBN010000084.1:0-10419 GCA_044353665.1 Chitinophagaceae bacterium
GCTAAAAAGTCTATTTTATACCCTAAAAAGATTAAAAATCATAAATTTTTATAAATTTTATAATAAAATAATCTTTTTTTCAGAAAATTAAACTACTTTTGCACTCCTAAAAATAAAAGGTTAATATGCCTACAATACAACAATTAGTAAGAAAAGGAAGAACTATTATTCGTGCAAAATCGAAATCTCGTGCGTTAGATGCATGTCCTCAACGTCGTGGTGTATGTACTCGTGTGTACACAACTACGCCTAAAAAACCGAATTCAGCGTTACGTAAAGTAGCAAAAGTTCGTTTGACAAACAAAATTGAGGTTATTGCTTACATTCCTGGAGAAGGTCACAATTTACAAGAGCACTCGATCGTTTTGATCAGAGGAGGTCGTGTGAAAGATTTACCAGGGGTTCGTTATCATATCGTACGTGGTAGCTTAGATACTGCAGGTGTAAAAGATCGTAAACAATCTCGTTCCAAATACGGAACTAAGAAAGAAAAAGCAAAAAAATAATTTAAACTGAATGATTAGCAGAGTAAAGTGGTAATACTTGAAGGTTCTGCTTTGAAATTCGTAACAATTAAAAATTACAAAAAAAATGAGAAAGCAACAAGCAAAAAAACTGCCTTTAGCTCCAGATCCTCGTTTCAATGATACGTTGGTAACACGTTTCGTGAATTGTATGATGTGGGATGGTAAAAAAAGTATCGCATTAAAAATATTTTATGATGCGTTAGACAAAGTAGAAAAGAATTTAGGTGAGCCAGGATATGACGTTTGGAAACGTGCTATGGCTAATGTAACTCCAGGTGTAGAAGTAAGAAGCCGTCGTATTGGTGGTGCAACTTTCCAAATTCCTTCTGAAGTTCGTCCTGATAGAAAAATTTCATTAACGATTAAATGGATGGTTAAATATTCAAGAGATCGTAACGGTCGTACAATGGCTGATAAATTATCAAATGAAATCGTTGCAGCTTCAAAAGGTGAAGGTAATGCAGTGAAGAAAAAAGATGATACCCACCGTATGGCTGATGCAAATAAAGCATTCGCTCACTTTAGAGTTTAATTTTTATAAAATTAATTATATTAAAAATCCGATTTCATAGAAATCGGATTTTTAATTTTTATGGGAATCGTTCTTCCCTATTTAATTTCTTCATACACTACATCATCTGTTTCATTTGATTGCTTCATTTTAGGAGTGTCAGCAAGTGTATTTGCACAATTTCCTCCCCCACAACAACTTACATTAAACAATCCTTGATACGCAAAAAACAATCCAAATGCGCCAGTTATTGTATCGTGTTTTACAATGCCTGTAATTACTAATGCGACTCCACCGATTACTCGAAGTATTCGCATTAAATTCCAATCTGTTAAAAATAGTTCTTTCATGTTTAGCTTATTTTTAAGACGCTAATACATCTCGTTTTTATTACAAAATTTTAGATTGCAAACTGCTCCAACCACCGCCATTGTGAACATCCATATAACCACTCGATTTTAAAATACTTTTGGCTGATGCACTTCTCATACCCGATGCACAACAAGTGATAATCGGTTTTTGTTTATTTGATATCTTATTCAAATTATTCCTTAATTGATCCACAGGAATATTTATTGAGCCTTTAATATGTCCACTATTATATTCTCCAAGTGAACGAACATCTAAAATGACAGCACCATCTTTTACTAACTTTTTTAAGTCTACTGAAGGACCTCCTCCAAATAATTTTTTAATTGAATCAAACATTTTTTTTAATTTTTATTAATTTGTGCTTGTAAATAATTTACATCTAACCATGAGCCTGCATTCACACATTCAATTCCTAATGAAGAAAGATAAGCTGTTGCTTGTCCACTTCTTCCACCAGAAGCGCAACATAAAATTAAAGGGGTTTGTAGTGCTTTAATTTCATCCATTCTATCCATTACCTCTTGCAAAGGAATATTAACTGAATCTACAGCACAACCCATTAGATATTCTGCTGGTGTTCTTACATCAATAATTGTTCCTTCTTTTTGTTGTAATAATTGTTTTACGTCCATTTTATTTTGTTTTTATTTTTTTACAATATTGACCAATAGCCCACCCATTACTGAACCATAAATTGTAGAATTAAAAGGACTTGATGTAATAGCACAAGTTCCTGATGCACATCCAACATAGTAATAGTAAAGATAGCCTGCAATAGCCCCTAGTGTTATTCCTAATAATGTAAATTTATTTTTTAATACGAGTTGTTTCATTGTGGGTGCAAATATCAAGATTATAATTCTATCCAATTGTAACATTGATTACATATGGCAAAAAATAGTTTCAATTATTTTTGATCTTGATAATCTATAAATTCTTGGAGAAAATACTTTAATCTATTCCGATAAATGAAAATATAAAGGGCATAAAAAAACCCGAATTTCTTCGGGAATAATATTCAGTACCACGTACGAGAGTCGAACTCGTCATTTCTCCGTGAAAGGGAGACGTCTTAACCGATTGACCAACGCGGCAAATTTTGATTGGAGTGCAAATGTAAAAGATAATTTTAATTTACCAAAATTTTACGGAGTATTTTTTTCATTTAGATTGCAAATACCATTTTTAGATTGTATTTTTGCACAATTAATTTTTACTAAAACATAAATAGAAAAACAATGAGTACTATAAAAGTTGCCATCAATGGTTTCGGACGTATCGGTCGTTTAGTTTATCGTCAAATCTATAACATGCAAGGCATTGAGGTGGTTGCAATTAATGACTTAACAAGTCCTGCTACATTAGCACATTTGTTAAAATATGATTCTGCACAAGGACGTTTTAATCATAATGTAACTAGCACTGAAAACGCTATTCAAGTTGAAGGAAACGAAATAAAGGTATATGCGCAAAAAGACCCTGCTCAAATTCCTTGGGGTGCACATGAAGTTGATGTTGTTTTAGAATGTACAGGGTTTTTTGCTGATAAAGATGCAGCAATGGCACACATTAAAGCTGGTGCAAAACGTGTTGTAATTTCTGCTCCTGCAACTGGTGATTTGAAAACGGTTGTATTCAATGTTAACCACGATATTTTAGATGGTACTGAAACAGTTATTTCTTGTGCATCTTGTACTACAAACTGTTTAGCGCCAATGGCAAAAGTATTGAATGATCAATATGGTATCGTAACTGGTATCATGACAACCATTCATGCGTATACAAACGATCAAAATACATTAGACGCTCCTCATCCTAAAAATGATTTACGTCGTGGTCGTGCAGCTGCTCAAAACATTGTTCCTAACTCAACAGGTGCTGCAAAAGCAATTGGTTTAGTGTTACCAGAATTGAAAGGAAAATTAGATGGTTCTGCACAACGTGTACCCACTATCACAGGTTCTTTAACAGAATTGACATCTATTTTATCTAAAAAAGTTACACCCGAAGAAATTAATGCTGCAATGAAAGCTGCTGCAAATGAAAGTTTCGGTTATAACGAAGATGAAATCGTAAGCACTGATATTATTGGTACCACTTTCGGTTCATTATTTGACGCTACTCAAACTAAAGTAATGACTGTTGGAGATGCTCAATTAGTAAAAACAGTAAGTTGGTATGACAATGAAAATAGCTATGTAAGTCAATTAGTAAGAACGTTACATTACTTCGCAAACAAAATGGCTTAATTCCATTTATAAAATAAATAAAAAACGGCTTCAAATTGAAGCCGTTTTTTGTTTACAGAAAATGAAGGCAATCTAAGTTTCAAAATAATGAATACCTTAATTGGCATTGCTTTTAGCTTAATGTAGATATTATATTTTTAAACATTTACTAAAAAGTGTAAATTTGCAACATGGAACACGTTAATGACTTTATTTATCTATCTTCTAAAGTCAATGCTAATACGACTACGTCTTTTTGTAAAACAACCCAAGACGAATCATATATATACTTAACATTTGGTCTTGATGCGAATGATTGCTTATTTGATTTAACTGAAAACAACTACGAATTTCATATCCGATTTGCAAAAAACTATTTCGAAAAATACAACGAACCTATTGATATTAATATTGCAGAACAAACGATTTGTTGCAATACACAATCTAAACTTTTAGAAATTATAAATTGCAAACTAAATGGTATTCATAAAAAAATATTTTTAGAAAGCACTATTTTATTTTTGCTCTATCAATCTCAAAAAAACAATTTAATATTTCAGTTAGGATGCGACAGTTGTGGTATTTTAAACAAACCCATTGAGTTAGAAAAAATTCAAAAAGCAAAAAAATTTATTCTGGACAATTTAGGAGAAAACTTAACTATTCCTGTTATTGCAAATCATGTTAATACAAATCAATGTTATCTAAAAAAAGGATTTAAAGAAGTTTTTCAACAAACTATTTTTGAATTTATTCAAGAAAATAGAATGAAAAAAGCAAGGCACTTGCTGCAAGCGGTCAATCCTAATATAACCGAAATATCATATAATGTTGGATATTCATCTTTAAGTAGTTTTAGCCAATCGTATAAAAACTTTTTTGGCATTACCCCAACCGAACAAATTAAACAAGTTTTTCCCAATAACTAAAACACTTTTCCTATTAACTAAAATTCAAGCAATATCTTCTACTTAGTTTTGCTGCTTAATAAATATTAAGTTTTGAAAAATAGAAGAATGAGAAAAATTTTAATAGCAGCCTTACTGTTAATTCGTATTTCAACAAATGCCCAACAATTAGAACAAGATACACTCAAAATAAAAAATATTGAACAAGTAACTATTGTTGGAGATAAAGCGAAATCTATGCCAGGTGCTGGGCAATATATTAGCCTCTATAAATTGGAAAAACTTAACCAGCCTAACATCAACAATGTTTTAAGGGTAATTCCAGGTGTAAATATTAGAGATGAAGAAGGTTTTGGATTAAGACCCAATATTGGATTAAGAGGTACACCTGTAAATAGAAGTGCTAAAATTACATTAATGGAAGATGGTATTCTAATTGCTCCTGCCACTTATGCTGATCCTTCAGCATATTATTTTCCAACTTTTGCTCGTATGCAAAGTGTAGAAGTATTAAAAGGAAGTAGTCAAATAAAATATGGCCCTTACACTATTGGAGGAGCTATAAACTTAGTATCCACAACTATTCCGAATACGTTTAAAGGCTTTGCACAAATATCTTATGGTAGTTTTGCAACGAATCAACAAAGAATTTGGGTAGGTGATAGTCGAAAAAACTTCGATTATTTTTTTGAAATTAATCGGATTGCAAGTAATGGTTTTAAACAATTAGACAATGGAAATAATACGGGTTTTGACAGACGAGATGTTATGGGAAAAATGCGTTGGCACACAGACGAGAAAGCCAAAATACCTCAATCAATTACAATGAAAATACTCAATACTACTGAAAAAGGCAATGAAACCTATTTAGGTTTAACGTACGAAGACTTTAAAGCAAATCCAAATAGACGCTATGCAGGTACTCAAAGGGATGTTTTAAACTTGAATCATAATCATCTTTCTTTTACGCATACAATTATACCAACTAAAAATATTTCAATAAATACAACTGCTTATTATAGCAATACATTCAGAGATTGGGCAAGAGCAAATTCATTTGGCGGACAAAATATTAATGCCATTTTGGGAGAACCATCAACCTATCAATTACCTTATCAAATTATGACAGGGCAAATAAATGGCGAAGTAGGTTATCAAAGTGCTGCAAGAATGTATGATTCGAAAGGATTACAATCTACTGCACAATATTATTTTAATACGAAAAACATAACGCACAAATTACAAATGGGTATTCGTTACCACACCGACGAAGCAGATAGATATGCAACTCAGTCGACTTACCAAATGACGAATGGCACCATGATACAAACCGCAGTTGGACCAAAAGGAAATCAAGAAAACCAAATTAGAAGTGCAAATAGTTTAGCTACTTTTATTAGCTATGATATAAGCTACAAAAAACTAAAAGTAAGCCCTGGAATTCGTTATGAAAACATGCTTTTAGAATTTCGAAACTATGGAACAGAAGACAATGCCAGACTTGGAACAAATTTAAAAACCGCAAAAAATAATTTATCCATTTTATTGCCAGGCATAGGATTAAATTATGAGATAAACAAGCATATGAGTGCTTTTACAGGTATTCATAAAGGGTTTTCACCTCCAGGAATGCCTTCTTTAACAAGCACAATGACACAAGCTAAATTTGAATCATCCCTAAACTATGAGGTTGGATATCGTTACAATAATAGTGGATTAAATATTCAATTAGTAGGATTTTTAAACAATTATAAAAACATTTTAGGCTCAGATAATGTATCTGGTGGTGGAGCAGGAACTGGCGATATGTTTAATGCAGGCAATGCTAAGATTCAAGGAGTAGAACTTGGAATGGAGTATGACCTTCTTCACAAAAAAAGTAAACATTCAAGCTTAAAATTACCAATTAGTATAGCTTACACATATACCAATGCCAGATTTAAAGAAACATTCGTAAATGGAGGTGGCGATTGGGGAAATGGTACTGTAAATAAAAACGATTTAATTCCATTTATTACACCACATTTATTAACTACTAGCATTGGTATTGAAAATAAAAAATTGAATGCGACTATCATTGGTCGTTATACAGGTGAAACAAGAACAAAACCAGGAAAAGATAATGTTTTTTTACCCAATGAAATTACAAAATACAATGAGGTGAATGCAATAGCAGGATTTTTAATAATAGATGTATCTACCAATTATAAATTCAGTAAACATTTTACTCTATTTTCAACAATAAATAATATTACAAACAACAAAGCCATTATAGCCAACTTACCCCAAGGATATAGACCTAATATGCCATTAAGTTTTAATTTAGGATTAAAAGCCCACTTTTAATTTTGAAGACAATTGCTTTTTGTACATTTGGTAAAATATTTAAAATGAAAAAATTACTTTTCTTATTCCTAATGATGAATACTATTGCGGTATTGAATGCGCAAGACAAAGCAAAAAAAACAACTGAAGAGAAAGCAAAAAAGAAAACAACTGAAATGGTTACCTCTTTAAAATTGACGAAAGAACAAGATGCTTTAATATTTTCTACCAATTTAAAAATTTATCAAAGCATTGAAAAATATAATACAAAAAAACATTCTAAAAAAGATAAGAAAAAACAAAAAGACATCGCCCAAAACCTTCGTGACAAAGAATTTAAACGTATTTTAATGCCTGCTCAATACAAACAGTATGTGGCATTAGACAAAGTAGATGATGCCAAAAAAGATGCAGAAAAGGAAGCTAAAATGAAAGAAAAAAAAGAAAAGAAGATAGAAGATAAAAAGGAGGACAAGAATAATAAAAAGAAGAAATAACTTAGATTTCAATTAATTTTATTTATGAAGTTGAATGCTTAATTTTGCGATCAAATAAAAAAATTATGTCGAAATTTACTTCATACAATTTCAATGGGAAAAAAGCATTAGTCCGTGTAGATTTTAACGTGCCTTTAAATGCTGAATTTCAAATTACAGATGACACAAGAATGCAGGCTGCAGTGCCTACTATCAAAAAAATATTAAACGATGGTGGAAGCGTTATTTTAATGTCGCATTTAGGCCGACCAAAAGAGGGCCCAACAGACAAATATTCGTTGAAGCATATCATGTTACATTTAATAAAAATTTTAGATGGTGCAACGGTTAAATTTGCAGGAGATTGCATGGGAGAAGAAGCTGCTCATGAAGCAGCAACTTTACAACCAGGTGAAGTATTGCTTTTAGAGAATTTACGTTTTTATAAAGAAGAAGAAAAAGGCGATGTGGAGTTTGCAAAAAAACTAGCCACTTATGGCCATTGTTATGTAAATGATGCATTTGGGACAGCCCACAGAGCACATGCTTCAACAGCTATTGTAGCTCAATTTTTTGATCCTGAAAATAGAATGTTCGGCATGTTGATGGATGCAGAAGTTGCGAATGCAGAAAAAGTATTACATCAATCAGAACGACCATTTACGGCTATTTTAGGTGGTGCAAAAGTGAGTGATAAAATTTTAATTATTGAAATGCTATTAGAGAAAGCAGACAACATCATTATTGGTGGTGGAATGGCTTATACGTTTTTAAAAGCAAAAGGAAATCAAATTGGCGCTTCATTGTGTGAAGATGACCGTTTAGATTTAGCAAATGAATTAGTTAATAAAGCAGCTACTAAAGGTGTTAAACTATTAATTCCTACAGACAGTGTAATTGCTGATAAGTTTGCGGCTGATGCGAATACGCAAATTGTAGATAATAACAATATTCCTACTGGTTGGATGGGATTAGATATTGCATCAACATCAATTACAACATTTAGTGAAGTTATCAAAAATTCTAAAACAATTTTATGGAACGGACCAATGGGTGTTTTTGAAATGGAGAAATTTCAAGGTGGTACTAAATCCATTGCATTAGCTATTGCGGAGGCTACTAAACATGGTGCATTCTCGTTAATTGGTGGAGGTGATTCTGTTGCAGCAATTAATAAATTTAATTTAGCTGATGAGGTTTCGTATGTAAGTACTGGTGGCGGTGCTTTATTAGAATATTTTGAAGGAAAGTCTTTACCAGGAATTACTGCAATAAAATAATTTTTTTGCCCCAAAGACACCAATTCTCAAAGAAGCTCAAAGATTTTCAAGTAAAATTATTAACTTGAATAAATTAAAAAAATGAATAAATTAAAACTATATAGAATGCTTCTTTTAGGGATAGCATTCTTTTTTTCTTGTAAAGAAGAATCGAAAAATGAAACTACACAAACTAAAATGTTTCAACTGAATACAGATAGTATTTTGATAGCCCATCAACCTTATTTTTCATTGTTGTTTAGTTTGGATATGAATGATGAAATATTGATTTCTAAAAAAGTAAAATCATATACTGCTTCATTTTTTACTTTAGAAAAAACTCCAAGAAATTTTAAATTGATTTATAAAAATATTCAACCCAACCTAAATGAAATTACGTTGGCTGATATTCAATTAAAAAAGAATCAATTAGATACAATTAATGCTAAAAAAATAGTTACCATTTCTTCTTCAGAAAAGATTTATTCTCAAAGAATTGCAGGAAGTAATAAAAACAATTCTAAGTATTCATTGATTGAAAAATTCAATGCTTCTAATCAATTAATTGAGGTCATAAGAAATAATGAAATAACAAAAAAAATAGATAATGAAACATTTTCTTACAATGGAAAAAATATTATCGAAAAGAAATTTTCATCTATTGGTAAAATGATTTTTAATTACAATGCTAATAAAAAATTAGAAAATGAAATATTTATCAATGAAAAAGGTGATACCAATATGGCTTATCGTCAGACCATAAAAGACAACCACATTTTGATAAATTATTTTAAAGTAAGTAGAGAAGTATTTGATTATACCTATAATGAGCAACACGAATTGCTCGATATTATGTGGAAAGAAAATAATAAAATGAAAGTTCATTTGGTGTTTAGCTACTACCCTAACCATTTAGTAAAAACAAGAATGATTATGTCAAATGTAAAAGCATTTCCATCTTGTAAGACTGAATATGTTTACAACTTTAAGTAGGAACTTCTCACTTCATTTTAGCAACTTCTTCTTCAAACCAATCTAAATATCCTGTAATTTGAGCGCTTAAAGAATAAGGAAGATTTAATAAATAAAATTCCTTTCCTAAAGGTGTTTTAATGTGACTAATGGATAATTTTCCACCATAAACTCTTACAGCTAAATTATGGTTCGCATCATTCATAAATAAATGTAATGATTTTAATTTCCCTGCTGCTCCTGATTTTACTTCAATAGGAATGAGTTTACTATTGTGTTTCACCACATAATCAACTTCGGCTTGTGATGTCTTTTTTTCTCTTGTCCAAAAATTCAAACCACTTAATGCGCCATGTTCGTTGGCAATGATTTCTTGTCCTACTAAATGCTCAATCATGTGACCTTCATACACCGAATGTAAATCGTTAGTAGAAATAATTTCTTTTTGAATACCTACATAATAATTCATCAAGCCTGTATCTAAAACATGTAAACGAGGCGATTTTTTTAGTTCTGGTACAATAGGCAAAACTGCATTTACAGTAGGATAAATTAATTGAATCAACATGGCTTTTTCTAAAGTACGTAATGCTTCACCCATTTCTCTTGAACCATAATTGGAGTTGCCAAATTCTTGAAATTTTATTCTTTTTCCTGCTTCTAATAAAGTGGATTTTATGGCATGTCGAATGATTTGTAATTGTGTTGAATTTTTGGCGTATTTTTCTACATCATCCATGTACGATGCAATCAATGATTCGTAATATGGTTTTAAAGCTTTTAAATCTTTTCTTTTGGCATATTCTTTCACAATTTCGGGCATACCACCTATGAGTGCAAA
>JBILBN010000085.1:0-10378 GCA_044353665.1 Chitinophagaceae bacterium
ATTATTGGTGAATGGTTTTGAAGAGCCTTTATATGCAATGAATTACAATCCAATCTACTACAAAACATTGCTAGAAAATTATGGTTTTAAAGCCTATTTTCATCAACTGTGTTTTGGGATGAGTACGAAAACTCCATTGAGTGAAAAAATGATGCGTTGGCACGACCATTATGCAAAAGATCCAAACTATACCGTAGAGCATATCAAAAAAAATAACATTGAAAAATATGCAAACGACTTTACCATCATATACAACAAAGCTTGGGCAAAACATGGTGGCGGTAAAACAATTGAATTAAAACAAGCTAAATTAATTTTTGGGAAAATGAAACCCATTATTGATGAAAAAATTACTTGGTTTGTATATCATAAAGGAGAGCCAATTGGCATGTGGATTAATATTCCAGACTTAAATCAATACTTCAAACACTTTAATGGAAAATTTGGTTGGATGCAAAAAATTCATTTCTTGTATTTAAAAATGACAGGTGCTTGTAAACGTTTTGTAGGCGTTGTATATGGTATTGTGCCTGAGTTTCAAGGAAAAGGAACCGATGCTTATATGATCGGTGAGTGCAGCAAATACGTACAGCCTTCGCAACGCTATCATAATTATGAAATGCAATGGATCGGAGATTTTAATCCTAAAATGGTTAATTTGGCTAAAAATTTAGAAGCAGGTGAAGTGCGCCGTTTAACAACCTATCGTTATTTGTTTGACCGCACAAAAGAGTTTAAACGACATCCGATATTGGGTTAATGTGCGGTGTTAAAAAATACATTTCATTTTGAAATCAATACTTAAATATACTTTTTCAATTTTCTTTTTTTGGTTGTTTGTGTTTTTTATCAATCGATTATTTTTTGTATGGTATCAACTGCCTATAGGAAATAGAATTGGTTTGCACAGCGAATTAATCAATGCATTTTATAAAGGGTATAAATTAGATTTTGCAACAGCAGTCATGTATTCTTTGTTACCGTTGCTTTTACAGGTTTTGTATTTTATTACTGAAAAAAAAGTGTTCAAAAATATTGCCTTGGTTTTAATGGCTATTTTTTTAGTCATTTATGCCGCTACAAGTATTGGCGATGCAGGATTATATAAGGAGTGGAATGCAAAATTGAATTTACAAGCGCTTGAGCATTTTAAAAATCCTTCTGAAGTATTTGAAATCATTTCTTTCAAATTGCAATTGTCTTTTTTATTTATGTTGTCGTTGTTAACGACTCCATTTTATTATGCGTATAAAAAAACAACCCATGCACATATCCAATTAGATGAACAATCTACTCTTAAAAATAGATTTTACAAATCGATTATTTATTTTTTAATAGTCACAGGATTAGGTGTAATTATTATCAGGGGTGGCGTTACAGGAATTCCGATGAACCAAAGTGCTGCTTATTTTAGTAGAGATGTTTTGGCAAATGACATTGCCGTTAATCCATTTTACAATGTTTTACAAGACTTAACCATTAAGCAAAATATTCCTGATGAGTCAATTTATAAATGCAGAAGCAATGCAGAAGCTCAAAATTTAATAGCAGCCGATTTTGCAGTTCAACAAGACAGCACTATTGCTATTTTAAATAACAATAGACCTAATATTGCAATTATTTTTTTAGAAAGTTGGAGTGCGGATAATGTGAGTGTTTTAGGTGGTATTGAAGGGTGTACGCCCCAATTTAATGCATTGAGTAAAGAAGGTTTGTTATGCACGAAAGCATATAGCAATGCCTACGTTTCAGATCAAGGAATTCCTGCGGTGTTAAGTGCATATCCTTCTGTAAGCAGAGTGGCTATTGTTAATCAACCAGCCAAAGTACCCTCATTGCATTGCATCAGTGAAGATTTGTTGCCCTTAGGTTACAGCAGTTCATTTATGTTTGGAGGTGATTTAATTTATGGAAATTTACGAGGCTATTTATTGGAGAAAAAATTTGTAAACTTAAAAGAAGACATCGATTATCCTCAGCATCCCAAAGGTAAATTAGGAATACACGACGAGTTTATGTTTCCAGAATTTTTAAAAACATTAAATGAAACCAAGTCCCCTTTTTTGCAATGTTTTTTTACCACCAGTACGCACATGCCGTATGATTATCCTGGGAAAATAAATTGGAAATCATTTCCTCATGATGTAGAAAAACAGTACACGGAGTCAGTCTATTATTCCGACGAACAAATGGGTAAATTTTTTACTGAAGCAAAAAAACAACCTTGGTATCAAAATACATTATTTATTGTAGTAGCAGACCATAGTCACAACACCATTATGCAACATGATCCTATTTCACCTGCTCATCATCAAATTCCTTTGTTGTTTTTAGGAGGCGCCTTAAAACCTGAATGGCAAGGCAAAACATGGGATAAAATAGTATCGCAATTAGACATTCCATCAACCATTTTACATCAAATGAAATTGCCTTCAAAAAACTATGTTTGGTCACGAAATATCTTCAATCCCTATACGCCATCATCAGCCTATTATGTTGTTTTTGGCGCGGTGGGTTATATCAATGACTCAGGTAGTGCAGGTAGCCATCAACAAAGTAATTACATTTTGCATTCAAAAAATTTAGATACTACTCAAGCAACAAAACTCAATAACAAAGCCACGAGTTTTCAGCAATTAGTTTACGAAGATGTGAAAATGAGAAAGTAATTTTTAGTGACATTTAAAATAATCAAAAGGCTCTAAACAATCTAAGCATCTATACAAAGATTTGCATGCGGTTGAACCAAATTGACTTATTATTTGTGTATTTTTTGATTGGCAAATGGGGCAGGGTACAATTAAATCGGCTTCCGAAATAAGCTCATTCGATTTATGCTGAGGAGGTGCAATGCCATATTCATTTAGTTTTCGTTTTCCATTTTCAGTCATCCAATCGGTTGTCCAGGCAGGCGATAAAACTTCCGTAACGGTTACGTTTTTAATTCCCTGGGCAAGCATTTCCATTTTTACATTCATCGCAATCATTTGCATGGCAGGGCAACCACTGTAGGTAGGAGTTATTAGTATCTCAATAGATTCATCTACATTCATTTTTACATCCCTAACAATCCCTAAATCTAAAATAGAGAGCACAGGCACTTCAGGATCTGCAACGTTTTCTAAATAAGAATATATTATTTCTTTTGAAACCATTTTTGAAATTTATTAAACCATCGTTTTTTCAAACTAAATAAAAAAAGCCCATCAACTGACAACTCTTTTTTACCATTCTGAATTTGGATATGTTTTTTGCATGTATTGCATATCGGATAAAATAAAACCTAAATACTCCGTATGAATTCCTTTTTTACCACCCGATTGAAACCATCCTTTTTCGTTTGACAGTGGAAAAGAGAGCGTTGCTTCTTCAATCGTTTCAGCCATTTTTTGTTGCCAAGCATCTTTTAAGGTAGCAATGTTAGGCGCAATTCCTTGTTCCATCATGGCTAATTCAATATCGCTCGGGGCAAAAAGTTCGCCTGCATATTCCCAATGCTCGGCAATTGCGTTTTGCATTTTTTGCTTGCTTTCATCGGTGCCATCGCCTAAGCGAACCACCCACTCACTGCTAAAACGTACATGATACGTAACTTCTTTTAATGATTTTTCGGCAATGGCTGCCAAACGCTCATCGGTACTGTTTTTTAATGCCGTGTAAAAATAAAATTGATAGGCGTCAAAAATAAAGCATTTAGCCATCGTATCTGCAAAATTGCCATTAGGCAATTCTACTAGCAATGCGTTTTTAAATTGCCTAACATCTCTAAAATACGGATAGGTATCTTCTGTTTTGCCATTTCCTTCAATTTCTGCAGCATATTCATACAAACTTCTTGCTGCGCCAATGTTATCTAATGCGATGTTTGATAAAGCAATATCTACTTCTAAAATAGGTCCATGTCCAGACCACTCACTCAAACGATGTCCTTGAATAAGGCTGTTATCAGCCAAATGCATTATATATTCAATTAATGAATTGTTCATTTTTAGTATTTAAATTTTACATGTGGGTAATTTCATCTGGCAAATCATAAAACGTTGGATGACGATATATTTTATCGTTGCTCGGTTCGTAAAAAATGCTTGCATCATCTGGGTTAGATGCATGAATATTGCTACTTTCAACAGCCCAAATGCTTATGCCTTCCATTCGACGGGTGTAAACATCTCTTCCCATTTCGATGGCCATGCTTGAATCGGCAGCATGTAAACTCCCAACATGTTTATGATCTAAACCTGCTTTACTGCGAATAAAAATTTCCCAAAGTGGCCACTCTTGATTACTCATAAAATTAAAAATTATCGAATACAAAAGTAATGAAAAGTATTTTAATAAATTGAATGAAAAAAAGGAGCATAATTATAAATTTTTATAAATGATAGTATAAAAAAAATGAGGTTTCAAGAAACGCTTCTTGTATTTTCGCACTACATGAAGTTTACGCTACAACAACAAACTATTTTAGCCTCCGAAGGCAATATAAAAATAAATGCAGTAGCTGGTTCTGGCAAAACAACCACGGTTATTGAGTATGCTAAAGCCAAGCCTGCTCATGCAAAAATTTTATATTTGGCATTTAATAAATCTGTAAAATTAGAAGCCGAACAAAAATTTGCACAACATAAATTAATGAATGTTCGTATTGAAACAGCGCATTCATTAGCCTATAGAAACATTGTTGCTGGTTCAAACTATAAAATAAAATTGGGCGATTATAAACCACATGAACTGGTTCGTTTGTTAGCCATATCGGGTTCAAGCGCAAATCATGAATTGTTTGTAGTTGCCAATCATATTTTAAAAATGGCGGCATTATTTTGCAACAGCAATGCCCAAAAAGTGTCTGAAATTGATTATGTAAAAACAATTGTAGATATAAAAGCAAAAGCATTTGTGAAACATAATTTTAAATATATCGAACAATACACCCGTCAGTTTTTAGCAAAAATGAATCATGCTGAAATTGAAATTACACACGATTTTTATTTAAAAAAATATCAATTATCCAATCCTGTCTTGCCTTTTGATTATATTTTGTTCGATGAAGGACAAGATGCCTCACCTGCCATGTTGGATATTTTTTTGAAACAACAATATGCTACCAAAGTGATAGTTGGCGATACACATCAACAAATTTACAGTTGGCGATATGCCATTAATTCATTGGAGCAAGTTAATTTTAAATCATTCGATTTAAACAACAGTTTTCGGTTTGGTGCAAAAATTGCTTCCTTAGCAAATGAATCTTTATTATTGAAAAGCAAACTAAAAGACTTTAAACCGTTTGAGGTAGTGGGTTTAGGAACCAATAAAGAGAAGAAAACACAAGCTGTTATTGCAAGAACTAATTTAGGATTGTTGATGAAAGCCATCACATTTATTACCGACAATAGAAAAATAAAACATATTTATTTCGAAGGCAATTTTAATTCATATACCTATGCCGATGAGGGTGCATCATTATACGATGTGTTGAATTTATACAATAAAAAACATTTTTTAATTCGTGATGAATTATTAAAAACCATGCACTCTACAGTGGAGTTGGAAGATTATATTGAAAAAACAGCCGACAAGCAATTGCAAATGATGTTGGACATTGTGAAGGAATATGAAAATGAAATACCAGCATTATTGAAACAAATAAAAGACAAACATGTAGGCGATACCGAAAAACATAAAGCCGAAATAATTTTTAGCACAGTGCATCGTTGCAAAGGCATGGAGTACGATGTGGTAGAACTTGCCAATGATTTTACTACCGAAGAAAAAATAGAACGTCTGGCAAAACAACCAGATTTTAAAGAACAAAAAGACCGAATTGAAGAAGAAATTAATTTGTTGTATGTGGCCATTACAAGAGCTAAAACATTGCTAAAAATTCCTGAAGAATTGTTGCCATCAAACTTTGTGATAGATGATGCCACCATCGAAATTATTAAAAAACCAGCACCCAAAACAAAACCCGATTTGTTGATGCCTGATTATTCCGCACGAAACAAACGAACGATTTTGCAAGATGCAGATTCGTATTATCACAAAACCAAAGAAACAAATACTTCGGCATATAAACCATGGACAAATGACCATGATAAAGAATTGGAAAAAATGTTTGACGATGGCGTTTCCTACAACGACATGGCAAAACATTTTGACAGAACCAAAGGTGCTATCATGAGCCGATTAAGAAAAATTGGGGTGTTGGAGTAAATTATATCTTACTCACTAAAACCGTTGCATGAGCAACAACACCTTCTTGTCTGCCCACAAAACCAAGGGTTTCGGTAGTGGTGGCTTTTATCGAAATTAAATCAATATCAATCTGTAAACAATCGGCAATGGCTTTTTGCATAGCTTCTACATGCGGTTTTATTTTAGGTAATTCTAAACAAACGGTACTGTCTATATTCACCACTTGAAATCCTTTTTGATTTAAAATTTCATTGCTTTTGTGTAATAAAATTTTACTGTCAATGTCTTTAAAAGCATTGTCGTTGTCTGGGAAATGAGTGCCAATATCACCAGCATTTACAGCACCTAATAATGCATCGCATATAGCATGTAACAGCACATCGGCATCTGAATGGCCCAGAGCTCCTTTTGTATGAGGAATCTTTATTCCACCTAACCAAAAATCCCTGCCTTCTACCAATTGATGATAATCGATACCATATCCTATTCTGTACATAATTGTTTAATTTATTTGTTATAAAAAAATGCCATGTTTTTGCAAAGCTAAACATGGCATTTTAATTTATTTTAATAATTATTTTTTAATCATTTTATTTCTTAGTACGAACGTCTTTTTTCGCATCTTTTTTGTCCTCTTTTTTAGAATCTTTTCCGTTTGGCAACAAAATAGTATTTAATTTGTCCACATCAAATACCAAAGAAAAACGAAGTGTGTTCGACAAAGGATTTCTTGAAATGGCCGAACCAGAAGGAACTACATAAGCTAAGTTTAATCCGAACATGCTATATTTTACGCCAACTCCAAGAGATAAAAAACGACGATCTCCTTTCATTTTTGATTCATAAAAATATCCTACACGAGCAAAAAATTGATTTTGATAAGCGTACTCTGCACCAAAGCTCATCATAACTTCTTTTAATTCTTCACTACCACCACCAGATGCATCGCTAAATGATCCTAAAATACCACTCACCACACTTTTGCTGTTAATTTTATCCACGTCAATAAAAGAATATTCTTCAGTTGAATCTACATATACCCAATGCGGTGAAGGAGCAAGTAATTTATTGGCGTCAATTGCAAACGTTATTTTATTAAATTCATCAATGTTGTAATTGTATGCAACTCCAATGCCTAAATTAGTTGGTA
The DNA here is from genome assembly GCA_044353665.1 of Chitinophagaceae bacterium. Lineage (GTDB taxonomy): Bacteria > Bacteroidota > Bacteroidia > Chitinophagales > Chitinophagaceae > OLB11. The sequence continues at coordinate 7,346 of JBILBN010000085.1, forward strand.
AAAAATCTTTACGACCATTGCCATAACTCATTTTATTTCCTAAATTAGTTAATGACAATCCTGCATTAATGGAAGATGCTTGCCCTGTTTCAGCGTTTGCTTTTAATTGTTTTGTATAAAACATACCTAAATCCACTGCTGCTGAAGTTCCAGGTTTATATGTTGAGCCGTTTTGATTGGCTGCTCCATTAATAATATTAGAGTGAATGATTTTACCAGCAACTCCAATCGCTAAATTTTCAGAAAGTTTTCGTGAGTATCCGATATCAAAAGCAAATTCTCTAGGATTTCCTGTGCCGATAGGTAGTGCATCTACATTGGTATAATTTATGCTTCCCAAATTAAAATAGCGTAAACCAAAACTTACGGCTTGGTTTTTATCATCACCATCACCAAATTTTGCGTAGCCAGAAATGTAAGCTAAAAAAATATCAGGGACTAAATCTTTTAACCATGGAGTGTAGGTAATTGAAACACCGGCTTCTTTTTCTGCCATTGCCAATTTAGAAAGGTTCCAATATTGTGCATTGGCATCTGGGCTTAATGCTATACCTACGTCACCCATTCCTCCAGAACGAGCATCTGGGCTTATTCTCATAAATGGAACGGCTGTAGTAATCGTTGTATAATCTGGACCTGTACTAGCACCCCCAGCATTTGTTTGTGCATTTGATTTAGCAGCAACTAAACTTATCGCAAGTAAAGCTACTGACTTTAAAATATCAATCTTCATTTAATTTATTATTTGTTTATGTATATTTTCGTCAAGGGGCAAATATAAGTTTTATAAAAATTAGGATACAAATATAAGATTAAAAAATAGTTATTATTTCAGTATGACCAATTTTTCTAATTTTGTATCTGAAAAACCTGTTTGAGTTTTAACATGTAATTTGTACAAATAAACACCGTTTCCTATTTTGTCGCCATATTCATCTAAGCCATCCCATTCTATATTATTAATTCTTGTTCCTTCCGAAGTAATTTGCTCTTTAATGGATTTTACAACTTTCCCTGTCATAGTCATTATTTGTATGGATACCGATAACGCTTGATTAGGCATATTGTGTTCAAACATAAACTGTGTTTTGGTAGAAAATGGATTTGGGTAATTGTATACATTTTTTAGTATTCCTTTTGTTGAGCTCACGACTTCAAAAGTAATCGTAGTTTCAGAGGAATTGTTTAAAATATCCCATGCTTTAATCGTTAACGTATGTGTTCCTTCTGCTAAATTATTAATTGGAAATCGAACGATGCCAGATTTGTAATCATCTAAATTGGCTTCAAAAAAATTATTCAATACGTAGGTATTTTGAGCATTTTTATCTAAAACGGCTGTTATGTCGTGACCAACCGAATTGCCCGTATAATTTATTCCATTGTCGTCAGATAATTTGACTAACAACGTAGAATTTGTCGTTACAATTCCTCCATCTACAAATTTTTCATCATTCATGTATGCTTTTATTATTGGACCATCATTATCTGCAATAGCAGTAGTTGAACTTCCTCCTACATAAATGGTTTTATCAAATCCATTAGCATCCTCATTTTCATTGTTTGCATAGTAACTAATTTTACCTTTTGCAATTTCATAATTGATATCTTTAGGAACTACAAAAGTGAACGTAAATTTTCCATTTTTTACGGTTGCTTTTCCTTTATAAATGGTATTGTTTTGAACATAAAAATTCACAATGGGTTCGCTGTTATTTTGTATGGTGCTTACTTTTTTAGCTTTGTCGAAAATGGAGGGGTATACCAATCCATTAAATTCTGTTAACAAATTACCTTGTTTATCAGCAATATGGCCACTAATTGTATATTTATTTAAAGCCTTTAATGTGTCTTGTTTAATTAATGTAGATATTCCATTTACGCTGTCTGTAAAAACATCATATTTAGGAAACGAAAGCGGCAATGCAGGGTCACCTAAAAGGGCAAATTTTCTAAAATTGGCAGCAGTGCTTTCACTCATTCCTGATACATATCGTAAGTTTTTAGACAGTCTATAGGAATCTCCAAGCGTTGGAAATTTCCCATTTTCTTGAAAAGAGAATCCTTCTAACATGTAGTTTTGGTTCATAATTCTATTTTGGTCTGCAAAAACAAGTTGAGTAGTAGACATTAAAGCAATTGCACCACCATCTGGTTTTGAAAGCAATATTTCTGCACCTGAGTAATCTGCAGGATTGTCAAAAGGGGCAAAGTCGCACGTAGCGGTAATAAATAAAGGTAGTTTATTTATATTTTTCAGCGCATTGATATCGTTTTGAGAAAAAATTCTTTCTTCACACCAACTGTGAGGGCTTCCGTGACCATTGTAATTTAATAAAAAGGTGCCATTATAAAGTTGTTCTCTTACAGCAGTATTCCCATCAGGTGATCTAGCCCCTGAAGGTGTAAATTGTTCAACCAATGCATCTACATAAATTTTATTATTGTTGTAGATAGGTAACGAGTCTGTAATAATAGCAACTACCGATTCTGCATCATTCATGTGTTCTGTTCCATCACCATCGCCATCGTCTGCACAAAAAGTCATGTTATTTTTCCATGGTCCAAAAGAATTGGGGCTGTCATAATTGATTATTTTATTGACAATGTCTTTCGCAATTAATACAGTAGGAGCTGTAATTCTTCCCACACCAATATCTAATGTGCTGATTTGACTGCTTGAAAAATCGTTTAAATTTTCTTCATCATCCAAAAAACCAAAAAAATCATCGGTCGGATAGCTCAATATTTTATTTACACTTTCTAATGTTTCATAAGTGGGCACAAAGTTGGTGTTGTTTGGCACTCTATTTTTATAGTCGTATGAGGCATCGCCAAATAACAATAAATAGTTAACCATGTCATTCGGGTTGGTAGCTCTATCATATAACATTTTTGCAAAATCCCTTATTGCTGAAATGTCTTGTGAGCCAGATGAAAATTCGTTGTAAATTTCTTGAGGAGTAACTACAATTGTTTTATATCCTCTTTTGTCGATGTGGTGTTGTGCCAAACGCCTCGCTTCTGAAATAA
>JBILBN010000135.1:0-3031 GCA_044353665.1 Chitinophagaceae bacterium
AGCACCATAGCCTAATGAAAGATGATAAATTAATTTGGTTCTCAATGCAATTTCAATTCGTTCAATGGCATTAAATACAATTAGTCTAAAATGTCTATCAAAATTATATACATCTATAACATCTTCAAAAATGCTATTAGGTGCAAAATGATGAAGTGTTTTATCGTCTTGAAATTCCCACCAATAACCTTTTAATCGATAGTAACTTATGTTTGATAAGAAATGAGGTGCATTGGCTATGTCACTAAATTGCATCCCTCTACTTTGAAGTAAAGTAATTTGTTCTTGTATAGTTTTTGAAGGTTTAGGCATATTATCAAATATAGCAAAAAAATAGCACTTTATTTGTATATTATGTAGAGATTAATGGGCAAAAAAAGACCCCTGAGCTGTTCTGATGGGAAGCAACAAGGGTACTGTTAATGCAAATATAGAAACTAATTTTAAAAAAGGAATACTTTTTTTTAAAATGCCTTCTAAAATATTTTGCGGTACGATCATTACACATACATTTTTTGCAACAAGCCTTTTTCCCAAGTATGGGTTTGTTGTATTTGAGTTACGGCATGGTTTATTTTTTCATCTATGGAAGAAAAAAAATTGCCGATTTTAGTTTGTTCCTCTAAACAAGGTAAATTGATTGGCATTGTTTCAAAAATTGGTAAACGCAATGACTTTACTGTTGACCCAACTGCGCAAAAATTATAAAATAAATTTTATTATAATTGGTACATAATTGGACCTGTGAAATTCTAAAATGATGCAAAGAAAGTGAAAACATAGTAAGTATATTATTTAAAAGGCATAGCCTTTTGAGAACATAGAACCTACGAAGGAAGTATCCTTCGAAGAGCTGGGGAACTGGGTCAAACTAAAAAATGAACACCTCAAAAGAAATATTGCTTTATTAGAAAAAGTATTGGATGACAAGGAGTTAATGTAAAAAAAATGAAACATAATCTCTATTTTAAAATTAATTATTATATTTTTGTTGATACACAATGTGACAATTGTTTTCATTTATTACCAAATGCTACTGATATAAATAGTTATGGTTCATATAAAAAGACAGTTAAGAAATTCATATATGAAAATAACAATAAAACTAAATGAAAAAACGATTGTTGAAACAGTAGAATAAATCAAACAAAACGCTGTTGGCTTTTTTCAAGGGCTTGAGTTGCTAACCAACTTTGACAATGCCCAAGGTAAAAGAGGGTGCTTGTTTATATGAGAGAAATTGCTAAAACATCAAAAATAGTAAACTAATTTAAAATTGAATCCAATTAATGAAGCAGACTAAATCCTATTATTATAAATTTATCATATTATTTATATTTTGTTTTTGTTGTTCAAAAATACAAGCACAAGCAAACAACGACGACAAGAAATTAATGACTGAAAATATAACGCGAATATATAATGAAGAACCCTTTGAAGGAGTGAAAGTGATGAAAGCTAATGAAGAGGGCATTTTAAATTATGTGATTGCTATTACTTTATCAAATAATACAGATTTAGAAGAAAATAACAGCTCTATTGCAGCCTTAAAAGCCAAAGAGGCTATGAAAAAAAGTTATCTTGGACCATGTATTAAATTTGAAATTTTAACTACCATTGCAAATGAAACAAATAATACCATCACTTATTTATTTACATGCCAGTTGTTATCTGATTTTGTTAAAGTAGCAGAAAAACATTTTAATGAGAAAAAATATGATTTAGCATTAGAGAGTTACAATTACATTTTATTACTAGATGAGTTAAATGAATATAGAGCATCTGAAAAAATAACCCGGATAGCAGAAATAAACAATATTTTGGAAAAGCGAAGTAATGCTATTTTCTCTTACAAAAGCACCAACGGAAATGATTTGTTATCCTTTCAAAATCAATTATTGGAAGATTTAAATTTAAAAATTGAGAAAAAAAAGAAAGGGTATTTAAATCTCAATTATTTGGTTTCGTTTGATACTTTAGGTAATAATCTTTCAGCGGTCAAAAATATTTCTACCTCATTGAGAGGTTACAAACGGAATTTATCAAAAATTACTTCAAAAGGATTTTTAGTCCCTTCGATGGATAGAGGATATTTTTCAGCATCTCAAGAAAATTTAGTTTTAGATGCAAAATGGAGTAGGACTAAAATTTTATTTAAGTCAAAATCAAAAGGAATATTTCCAAAGAAAAAGGTAGATCAAAATCTTAGTTCTGTTGTAAATTTTATAAATAGTCAACCATTTAAGTTGGGAAAATATGTTTGCGAAATAAAAAACAAAGAAATTAATGGGGAGTCTTATGCTGATATAAACTTGGTTAAATATAAAACTGTTGGTCCAAGAGCAGTATTTCTTTCAATGTTGATGCCTGGTTTGGGAACATTGAAAGTAACCTATGGTGAAAAAGGATGGGGACGCTTTACTTGTTTTCTGCTTTCATCAGGGCTTGCCATTGGCTCAAAATTATATGCTAGTGCAGAGTATAAAAAGTATTTAGGGGCTACCAATCAAGTTGATATGAATATCTATTACAATAATGCTAACATCGGCCATAAAATCGCATTAATATCAGGTGGTCTTTCAGCCACTATATATTTAAATGATATTATTGGGGTTATATCGAAGGGTGCTAAAAATATTAAAAATAGCAGACCTTTAAGAAAGCAGTTGCGTGAAGGTCCTATACAAATTCAAAATCAAAAAATATCATGGGATTAAAAAAATATAGCGGAATCATATTTTTTATAATTGCAACTTTCTGTGGGTGTATTAAAGATGAGTTAGTTTGGGATCTTAAAAAGGTAAACAGACTCGCAACTGTTAATACGCTCAATGCTAAAAACATTTCAAACACAGGTAGTAGTATTGATTGTAAAGTTGAATATGACGGTGGTTCGAGCGTAACGCAAAGAGGAGTTTGTTGGAGTATGAATCCCAATCCTACCATTTCAAATAATATAACAAATAATGGAACAGGCATTGGTTCATTTACTAGTTCAATCACAGGGTTAAATGCTAACACAATTTATTAT
>JBILBN010000086.1:0-10247 GCA_044353665.1 Chitinophagaceae bacterium
CAGAAATTAATCCCATACCTCCAGCACGTTTGTTTACAACGGCTGTCATTACTGCTTCTGCCATATCGGTTGCACCTTTGCTTTCTCCACCTGAGTTAATTAAACCTACACGTCCCATGTAGCAATTCGCTACTTGATAACGAGTTAAATCAATTGGATGATCGGTTGTTAATTTATCATAAACCAATTTACTCGTTTTACCGAAGTTTAAGGCATTGTAACCACCATTGTTGGTTGGTAATTTTTGTTTAATGATATCCGCTTGAATGGTTACACCCAAGTGGTTTGCTTGTGCAGTTAAATCAGCAGCAGCATGATAATCAACACCATCTTTTTTGAAACCTGAATTTCTTAAATAGCACCATAAAACCGTTGCCATTCCTAATTCGTGTGCATATTCAAACGCTTTTGCTACTTCTTGAATTTGACGAGTACTTTCTTCGCTACCAAAATAAATAGTTGCTCCAACTGCTGTTGCGCCCATATTCCAAGCATCCCGAATAGTACCAAACATAATTTGGTCGAAACCATTTGGATATTGAATAAATTCATTGTGATTAATTTTTACAATGAACGGTATTTTGTGTGCATATTTTCGAGCTACAGCACCTAAAACTCCATAAGTTGATGCAACTGCATTGCAACCACCTTCTAAAGCTAATTTTACAATATTTTCTGGATTAAAGTAAGCAGGATTTGGCGCAAATGATGCTCCAGCACTGTGTTCTATACCTTGGTCAACAGGTAAAATAGATACATAACCTGTATTTTGTAAACGACCATTTCCCATTAAACGTTGAATGCTTTGTAATGTTTGAATATTACGATTGCTTCCAGCCCAAACATCGTCAATTGCATTTTGAGAAGGTGCATAAATGTCTTCTTTTGCAATAGTTGTGCATTTGTGATCAAGATAGTATGCTGCATCTTTACCTAATAAATCTAAAATTACTTGATTAGCCATATTATTATTTTTTTTTATTGAATTTTAAAAAGTGTGCAAAAGTAATCAAAAGCATAAGAAATATATAGTTTTTTAAACAAAAATTAATCTAGATTGATGAAATGAACGCCATTCTCATATTCTTTATCTAATTGATTTAGAATCTTTTGGAATTGTTCTGGGTTTTTTACGAAGTCAACTTGAGTAGTGTCTATAATTAATGTTTTAAATTGTTCTGATTTTAATAATTGCAAATAGGCATTTTGTAAATCTTCTAAATACTCATCTGAAATGTTTTGCTCATATTCTCTACCTCGTAATTTAATATTTAATTTAATCTTTGATAAAGGCGCATGTAAATAAATAATTAAATCAGGTTGAGGTAAATTGAGGTATATAATATCAAAAATAGTTTCATATAATTTGTATTCATCTTCTTGTAAATTGACTTTCGCAAATAGCTTACTTTTAATAAATAAATAATCAGACACTACATACTGATTAAATAAATCTCGTGTGTTGAGCATCTCCTTTAATTGCTTAAATCGTTCGGCTAAAAAGGAAAGTTCCAAGGGAAAAGAATATTTTTCTTTATCACTGTAAAATTTCGGTAAAAAAGGATTTTCGGCAAATTGTTCTAAAATAAGTTTTGCCCCTAACTCTTTTTGAAGCATTTGAGCTAGGGTAGTTTTACCTGCCCCTATATTACCTTCTATCGTGATATATTTATACTTCATAAAAAAAGTAGATGAAAATAAGACTGTTTTAGATTGACTTAATAAACATTTTACTCAGAAAATCTCAACAACTCTTTATATGTTTTATATTGAATAGTAAATTGACAAATTTGATGCTAAGCGCTTTAGGAAATCTAGAACGAATATGATTTAAAAAATGGCTTAGCTAAAAAATGAATTAATCTCTGTCATTATTGCTTCTGTTCATAAAAATAAGTATATAATAAATTAATGTTGCAACTGAGCTAATAGCAGCCACTACATATGTTCTTGCAGCCCATTTTAGCGCATCTGCTGCCATGTCATGTTCGTCTGCTTTTAGTATCTGACCATGCTCTAACCAAGTCAACGCTCGATTACTAGCATCATATTCTACCGGCAAGGTAACGAATGAAAAAATAGTGGTAACAGAAAATAATAAAATTCCTATTAATAAAATAGTTTGGTTTCCACCACCAAACCCCATCATACCTACTCCTGCCAAGATTACCCATTGTGAAAGGGTAGAACCTATTTTTACTACAGGTACCATTTTACTTCGCATTTGCAACATGCTGTATTGAGTGGCATGTTGTACTGCATGACCGCACTCATGAGCAGCAACTGCTGCTGCTGTAACGCTTAATCCTTCATATACATCTGGACTTAAATTAACGGTTTTATTTTCGGGATTGTAGTGGTCAGATAGGAAGCCAGGTGTACTCAAAACTTGCACATCATAAATGCCATTGTCTTTCAACATTTTTTCAGCTATTTCTTTTCCTGTTAATCTGTTCGATAAACCCACTTGACTATATTCAGTCATTTTTGACTTTAATTTTTTGCTTACCAACATGCCTACAATAAACATAATTCCAGCAATTAAATAATAACCTATCATTTTCTTTATTTTTTAATAATTATTGCAAATATAAGCCCAAAGCTATTTTGAATTTAGTTTTATGTCATAATTACATATTTAAATAAAATATTATGACATCTTGTCATCTTATTAAAACCCTTGATAGTAAAGGGTTTGTATTTTTTTTAGTTTTTTAACAGAATAATTTTTGTAGAAACGTTGAATAGCTGTAATTTAGCAATGAATTTTATGGGTTAGTAAGCAAAGGGTTGTCGAGAAATTGATAACCCTTTCTTCATTTTTTATGAAATGCTAATCTCTATTTTTAGAAATTTAAAATTCAAAACGTTCAATTCAATTCAATAAAATGGCCAAAACAAAAACAACTTTTATTTGTCAATCGTGTGGAATAGAAAGTGCAAAATGGCAAGGAAAATGTCCTTCGTGTAATTCGTGGAATACGTTTGTAGAAGAAATTATTCAGAAGGAAACCAAGAAAGAAATTTGGAAAGAGGAAGAAGTTGGAACAAGTTCTAAATCTAAAAAATTAAATGAAATTGAGGAAACCGAAAATCAACGAATAATTACAGAGGATGCAGAATTAAATCGTGTTTTAGGAGGTGGTATCGTTTTAGGCTCTGTAATTTTAGTAGCCGGTGAACCAGGCATAGGAAAGAGTACGTTGTTTCTTCAGGCATCATTGCAATTAAAAAATATTACCACTTTATATATCAGTGGTGAAGAAAGTTTGCAACAAATAAAACTAAGAGCTGAGCGAATAAAAATACCCAATGACAATTTTTATTTGTTGACAGCAACCGAAACACAAGCCATTTTTAATGAGGTAAAAAAAATAAAACCTCAACTCATTATTATTGATTCTATTCAAACATTAGAAACGCAAAATATTGAAAGTGCACCAGGAAGTGTGAGCCAAGTAAGAGAGTGTACAGCTGAAATTGTTCGGTTTGCAAAAGCTACAAATACACCTGTTTTTATAATCGGACATATTACAAAAGATGGCGCTATTGCTGGTCCTAAGGTGTTGGAACACATGGTAGATACCGTTTTGCAATTTGAAGGAGACAGGCATTATGCGTATCGAATATTGCGAACTACCAAAAATAGATTTGGTTCGGCACATGAACTTGGCATTTATGAAATGAATGAAGGAGGATTGAGACAAATTTCTAATCCAAGTGAAATATTAATCACTCAAAAAGAAGACTCATTAAGTGGTATTGCAATAGCCGCAACTTTAGAAGGTGCAAGACCATTATTGATAGAAACACAAGCATTAGTTACGCAAGCTGTTTATGGAACTCCACAACGAACCTCATCGGGTTTTGATTTACGACGAATGCAATTGTTGTTAGCTGTTTTAGAAAAGCGTGGAGGATTTCACTTTGGTGCTAAAGATGTATTTTTAAATATCGCTGGTGGAATAAAAGTAGAAGATCCTGCAATTGACTTAGCTGTTTTGTGTTCAATACTTTCTTCCTATGAAGATAAATGTTTGCCTCATAAAATGTGTTTTGTTGGGGAGGTTGGTTTGAGTGGCGAAGTAAGGGCGGTAAATAGAATTGAACAACGAATTGCAGAAGCCGAAAAATTAGGATTTGAAAAAATTGTAATCTCTTCATTTAATAAATTGAGTTCTACACACGAGTATAAAATTGATATTGTGAAAGTGAATAAAATTGAAACACTGTATAATATGCTTTTTTAAAAGATGATTAAAAACCTACGCAAATTAAGTAACCAAATCTTCTCTTTATTTTATCCCAATTTATGTGCAGGATGCCATAATGATATAGTGAACCATGAAAAAACAATTTGTTTAAGTTGTTGGGAAACATTGCCAAAAACAAATTTTCATACACGAGAAAAAAATCCAATTGAACAAAAATTTTGGGGTAAAATAAATATTCAACATGCTACTTCATTTTATTATTTTAACAAAGAAGGCTGTTTGCAGGAAATTTTACATGCATTAAAATATCGAAAGCAATTTGAGGTTGGCGTATTATTAGGTCAAAAAATGGGTGTTGATTTAAGCTATGCAACTTGGATAAAAGATATTGATGTTATTATCCCGATTCCGTTATCGAAAGAAAAAACGAGGTTTAGGGGTTATAACCAAAGTGAAAGCATTGCGCAAGGCCTAAGTGCTGTATTAAATATTCCGATAAACACGGTTGCTGTATCGAGAATAAAAAATACCGAATCGCAAACCAATAAAAATATTTCTGAGCGATTTGAAAATGTAAAAGATGCATTTGCTGTGGTTGATAAAGAAAAATTACTAAACAAACATGTGCTATTAATAGATGATGTGTTGACCACAGGTGCCACTTTAGAAGCTTGTGCTAAAGAAATATTAAGCATTGAAAACTGCAAAATTAGCATTGCAACGATTGCTTATGCAATGGATTAAGCATTTTTACGTTATATTTGTTCAATGCATTATTTTATATGAATTATAGATTTGGGAAAGCAATTGTTGCTGTTTTATTGTTGATGATTATTGTTCAGTTTTTTTCATCTTGTAAAAAAGATAAATTTTTAACCACTGGAGGTGAACTGTCATTTTCGACCGATACATTAAAATTTGATACCGTTTTCACAGCAGTAGGCAGTGTAACTCGTTCGTTTAAAATTTATAACACCAATAATAAACGCGTTAAAATCAATCAAATAAAATTAGAAAAAGGTACACAATCTTTTTTTAGAATGAATATTGATGGGGTTCCTACCAAAGAAATTACGGATATTGAAATTGCAGCCAACGACAGTATTTATGTTTTTGTGGCATTAACGATTAATCCAACACTAGGCAATATTCCTTTCATTATTGAAGATAAAGTAGTTATTAATTTAAATAATAATATCAGCAGCGTTCCTCTAGAAGCTTATGGTCAAGACGCCCATTTTATTAATGACAGTGTGCTAAAATCTCAAACCTGGATAAACGATAAACCCTATGTAGTTATCCATTCTTGTTTGGTAGATACAAATCAAGTATTGACCATTCAAAAAGGTTGTAGAATTTATATGCATGCCGATTCTAAAATGTATGTTGCAGGAACATTGAACGTTTTTGGTACTAAAAAAGATTCTGTTGTTTTTCAGGGAGACCGTTTGGATAGAGATTATTTTGGATATAAAGATACCCCATCAGAGTGGGGTGGTATTTATTTTACGCAAAAAAGCAATCAATGTAATTTAAATTATTGCATGATTAAAAATGCTGGAAATTCTACTGGTGATGGTGCATTTCCTGCTGCCGTAACAGTTGCACCTACACCTAATTTAGGCGGTCCAATTGTAGAATTTAATTATTGTACCATTGCCAATTCGGGTGGGTATGGTGTGTTGGCTTTTAATACCAATTTACATTTTAATAATTGTTTAATTCATTCATGTGGGTTGCAAAATGTATTGATTACTGAAGGTGGTGATTATGAATTTAATTATTGTACGATTGCCAATTATGGAGGTTATGGCTTAAATCATGCACAAGAGCCAACCGCCGTATTTATCAATTACAGAGAATTAAATGACGGAACATTTGTAGGTAATGATTTAAAATTAAAATGCACCAATACGATCATTTACGGTTCATTAGAGGATGAGGTATTTTTTAATAAAAAAGCTACTTGGCTTTATAATGTAACGCTGCAAAACTGTTTATTAAAACGAAAAACAGCCATCACACCAGGTTTAATAAATGAGGTTAATGCAGTTGCCAACAATGCTGATCCCCAATTTATCAATTACAGTAAATGGGATTATCATCCTAAAACAACTTCTCCGGTAAAAGGTGCAGGTATTTATTTGCCCATTTATCCGTTTGATTTAGATGGAAACAACAGAAGTACATCTGCACCAAGTGTTGGTTGTTATGAGGTGCAATAAGATGCGATTGGAAATTAATATCTGCTAGGCTTTTACAGTTTAGATTATTCAATGCATATGGCATTAATTATTTTACATTTCCCCAAAAATCTTCCAAGCTTCTTCTGCTTGAATATGCAGCATCTCTAAACCATTTTTAATGTGTGCGCCTTCATTTTCTGCAATCGAAAGTAATTTAGTTTTTTCAGGATTATAAACTAAATCAAAAACAAAATGTTTCTTTGTTATTAAATGAAAGGGTAGTGGCAACACGTCATCTACTTTGGGGTACATGCCAACAGGCGTTGTGTTAATTAAGATTGAATATTCTTGCATTATTTTTTCATCAATTTCAGCATACGTTATTCCATCTAAAATGTCATTTCTGCTCACTTGCAAAAAGGGTATTTGATGTTTTTGAAGTACATACAATACTGCTTTATTGGCTCCTCCAGTTCCAAAAACTAAGGCTTTTTTGCACGTTTGAATAGATGAAATAAAGGGTAAAAATGATTTTTCAAAACCAATTACATCTGTGTTAAATCCAATATATTTATTGTTCAAAATTTTTACACAGTTTACAGCGCCTATTTTTTTTGCTTCAATATCGATCTCATCTAAGAAATAAATAATGGATTCTTTATGCGGAATGGTGACATTAAAACCATCGATGTCGTTTTTAGACAAAAGCGTTTTTAAATCATCTAAATCGGATATTGAAAAATTTTCATACGTAGCTTGTATTCCTTCTTTCTTAAACTTTTGAGTAAAGTAGTTTTTAGAAAAAGAATGTTCCAATGGATAACCGATAAGTCCGTATTTTTTGATTTTCATTGTACAAAAAGTAAAAAAAAACCTCCAAATTAAGGGAGGATTTTCTTTTTATTATTTATCTAAATAAAACATAAATGTATCGCCACGAAGTCCTACACGGGTAGCCTCTAAAGGAATCACTTCATTGGGTGCAATATTGCCTAAGTTTACGTTGCAGCCACACAATTCCATAAAATAAACTTGTTGTGCTTTTTGTGGAGCTTCCCAAATAATTTTTTCAACTGGAATTTGGGTTAAAATTTCTTGCACCAATCCTTCTCTTACTTCGCCCGAACTTCTGTAAATGCCCACATTACCTGCTTCACGTGCTTCTGCAATAACGTATTCACTGCCTGCTTCAAGTTCTGCTCTCATCAATTCTATCCATTTATAAGGAGGAATAATATGTGCTGCATCTTTGCTTCCTACTTCACTTAAAACAGTTACTTCTTTTGCTAATTTTTCAATATATCCACATTTTTCTGTGTGCGGAATACTGATAGAGCCATCTGAAACTTCAACATGTTTCAATCCAAATTCTTTAATCATGTTTAAATATTCATCAAATTTATTTCTGATTAAAAAGGCTTCAAACAAGGTGCCTCCTAAATAAACAGGAATATCGGCATCGGCATAAATTTTTAATTTCTCTTTTAAATTAGGGGTAACCATAGAGGTTCCAAAACCTAATTTTACAATATCAACATGAGGGCTAGCAACCGATAAAAAATTGATTACTTCTTGGTTGCTTAATCCTTTGTCCATGACCATTGTTAAACCATCTTTACGAGGTTTTAATGTTCTTAGTGGCATTTGTGGTAAATCGTAATTCATGTTGCGAAAATAAGTATAAGTTTTTGTAATTTTTAGGTTTGAGGAAGTTGTTTTTAAATATGATTATTTTTATTAAAAGGATTTTTTGAGGTATGGGCTTTATTTTTTTCTTTTTTATGAAAATAAATGGTGGTATTGTTTTCTAATCTTAATTTTGAAATCATTGTAAACATTTCATAACGAATCAAATGAATATCTTCAATCCTAAAGTAGATGAATTTTTAAATAACGCAATCAAATGGCAAGCTGAGTTAAAAAAGCTTCGAAGCATTGCATTGGATTGTTTGCTTGTCGAAGATTTTAAATGGAAGCAACCTTGTTATACTCACCAAAATAAAAATATTGTGTTAATTCATGGGTTTAAAGAGTATTGCGCCTTATTATTTATGAAAGGATCTTTGCTTCAAGATGCAGCAGGAATATTAATTCAGCAAACAGAAAATGTGCAATCTGGACGGCAAATTCGATTCAATAATCTAGCAGAAATTACTCAATTGGAACCCATTTTGAAAGCCTATATTTTTGAAGCCACTGAAGTGGAAAAAACTGGTTTAAAAGTGGAATCTAAAACCAACACTGAACTCGTTTTTCCTCAAGAATTTGAAGAAATGATGTCGAAAGATGACTTATTTAAACAAGCATTTTTTGCGTTAACGCTTGGCAGACAACGTGGTTATCACTTGTTTTTTACGGGTGCAAAGCAATCTAAAACCATTGTTGCTCGAATAGAAAATAGCAGACAGCACATTTTAGATGGATTTGGCTTGAACGATTGCACATGTGGCATGTCTAAACGAATGCCTGCCTGCGATGGTTCGCATAAATACATTTAATGGGAAGTTGTAAACTACTCTGAAGTAGGTGTTTTGCCTTCCCAGCTAGTTCGAGAATGGCTGGCGCAATGTCTTTGACTTGTGCGAGGGCTCACTGCCTTCGCATTTTTATTCTGTCGCTTTTAGCGACTTCATCGAAAACCTAAAAAATAATAATTAGATTGCTTCGTGCCTCGCAAACGCGTCCGTAATAAAAATATGCATAACTAAGGTATATTAAGCAGTCTAAGTAAACCAGAATTTAATTATAGGAAAAGCTCAAAATTGATGCGTAAAAAATGACCTCGACCTCCAAAAAAAGTGTATTTGCCAACATCTGCCATCTGACATCCAACATCCAACATCTGCCACCTCTACGAAGGATATTTCCTTCGTAGTTCCTATGTTCTCAAAAGGCTATGCCCTTTACAATAATAAACGAAAATAGATTTAGTCGTTATAATTAGGCTAATAATAAAGGGAAATTAACTAAAAACGCCACTCATTGAGTGGCGTTTTGGGTTTACAAGTAATCTTGTAAAAGCACCTCAATTTCTTTATCGGAGATAGTATCTTTTTCGCCTTTGTTATAGATAGATAAGAGGTAAACTGTTTCATCAATAATTTTCACAAAAGATACAACCCTTGCACCGCCTGATTTCCCTTTGTTTTTTGAAGCAATGGCAAGGCGAATTTTATAAACATCATTTCCTAGATGCGTTCCTGTGGTTGGGTTTTCGGCAAGTTCTTTACCAAGCTCTGCAATTTCTGTACGAAGTGAAGCATATTTTTTAATCAGTTTTTTAGCTTCTTTTTTAAAATTGCCGGTAAGTTCTACTTTATAATTCATTCAAGAAATCATTTAAAGAGGTGGTTTTTAATTTGCCTTTTTTAATTAATTGCATTTCCTCGAAACCTCTTTTTAAATTGCTTACAATCTCTTCTTTTGTAGGCTCGTCATCCGTCTCAATTTTCTTTACATAGTGCAGGTTTTTGGTTAGCTCTACAAAGTGGTTGTATTCTTTATCTGTTGTATATACTGTAATATGTCTCATTATTTAGCTATTTGAATATTTTGTTCAAAGAAAGTTTGAATAATGTAAAGATAGTCAATAAGTGAATTTTAAGCAACTAAATAAACTTTATGATAAATTAAACTTGTCATTTAGTTAACCACCTCTACGAAGGATATTTCCTTCGTAGTTCCTCTGCTATCAAAAGGTGTCTTGTCCTAAAATTAGTTTACAGTTTAATTTTTCAATCCTATTATAGGTTTACAATATTTTCGCCCTTGTTGGTGTTTTTCACCAACAAGCATTTAAAAATTAGCAATTTGTCTCGTCCTAAAATAAGTTTACAGTTTAATTTTT
>JBILBN010000087.1:0-10232 GCA_044353665.1 Chitinophagaceae bacterium
CACTAAAAATACCTGTTGTACTCGCAGCATTTCCAGGTTGTAAATTGTAACTATACGCTGGTGTTCCACCGGCTGCTTGCACCGTTATTGAACCAGTATTCGTTCCAAAACAAGTGACATTTGTTGATGTTACGTTATTCCAAACTAACAACGATGGTTGTGTAATGGTTACATTTGTTTGTACGCTACAACCATTTGCATCTTTTACCGTTACAGTATATGTATTTGAACTTAAATTACTAAATGCTCCTGTCGAATTTGTAATAGTTCCAGGTTGAAGTGTATATTGCAGTGCACCCAATCCGCCTGATGCAGTTACTTGCATAGAACCATTACTAAGTCCAAAGCAACTTACATTTACTTTAGTTACATTACTTATAGATGGGATCCCTGGGGCAGCAATATTTTGATTGGTAGATGCGGTACAATTATTGGCATCTTTTACGGTTACTACGTAGTTTCCATTTCCTAAATTTGAAAATAGATTTCCTGATTGAAATATTCCACTATTTAATTGGTAGGTGTAACTTGGAGTTCCATTTGAAGCGGCAATCGTTATTTTTGCATCATTACCGGGTACACAAGTTGGAATGGTATTACTTACCACTAAACTTGGATTAGGATTTACAACCAATGTAATTGATTTTGTGTTTGTACAAGCCAGTGCATTCGTTGCTGTAACCGTGTAAATAGTTGTAACAATTGGTGTTACAAACTTAGTAGTCCCTGTTGAGCTATTTGGTAACCATGAGTATGTGCTTGCTCCTGTTGCAGTTAATGTAGAAGAGCCTCCAAGACATATAGGTGAAGGACTGGCTAGCAAGCCAATTACTGGAATAGCTTTAACCGTAATAGGAGTTGATGTAATTGAAGAGCCGCATTCATTCGTAGCAGTTAATGTAAGCGTATAATTTCCGTTGGTATAACTAAAACTAGGCGTTGCACTTGCTGACGAACTGGGTGTTGCACCCACACTATTCCACAAATAAGTGATAGTGTTTACACCACAATTGGTAGTTGTGGCAGTTGGATTAAGCATTGCAGATTCACAAAAAGGATTGATTGTAGTAATAGCTACAACTGGTTTTCGCTTAATTGTGATGATAGTATCTTTAGTAGTTGTTCCACAGGAATTTGTATGTTGTAATCTTACTCTGTATGTTCCTTGGTTATTAAAACGAATATTAGGCAGTAATGAATTGGTATTTGTTCCATTGATAAATACAAAATCTGAACTAGAATCTGAGGTACAAGTATTTGACAATTTCGTAATAACCCATGTATAAGGTTGCGCAACACAATCTGTATTGATCGAAATATTATTTAAATTCATTACAGCAGGTGCACACAATGAAGGCAATACCATCGTATAATTGACAATATTATCTTCTACACAAATCGTTTTTTTCATAGTGTCTTTCCCACAACCTCCGAATGGAGTAGAAGCAATTAAAGTAACGGTATAATTTCCAGCAGCAGTATAAGTATGATTTGAATTGTATGTACTCGAAGAATTCCCATCTCCAAAATTCCAATTCCAAATTGTGGTGGTATTACAATTGGGAGAGTTAAATGAAAGTAAACTTGTATTTGAATATGTTACATTTGTTCCCACACAAACTGGATTCGAGCTTACAGTGAAATTAGCAACCGGTTTTTTATAAATCTTAATACTACTCACAGTCGATTTGGTACTGTCACAAAAATTAACTGCTTTAACAGATACAACAAACTCATTATTTGTGAATCCACAAGAAGAATTTGGAAAAACATGAAAAATAGAATCTGTAGTAACGGTATTCCAGGTTACAGAAGGAGTTCCATCTCCAAAGTCCCAAATATAATATGTTCCATTTGCATTGGATTGATAATTTGACATTTTAAACCAAAAGCCAACAGGGGCACATCCAGAAGTATTACCCGAAATATTACTAATACCAATAGCAGGATTGGTTTGATTGATCACTTTGATCAGTGTATCTCTTACACAACCGTTTGCATAATGTGCAGTAAATATTAAATTATAACTTCCTAATGTATTGTACGTTTGATATAGTGGAAAACTTGCAAAAGTCAAGCCAGTTTGTGTTGGAGAACCATTACCCCAATTAATGTCATAACTAGTTATGTTACTATTACTTGGAGTACTTACACTAAGAGAATAAATAGGACTCGATGAAGCAAACTGACAATTATTAAATGGATTAGCTGTCAACAATCCAAATGAATCAATCAATATCGGCTTGGGTGCTGATTTTACTGCTACTGAAACCGTTGAGGTTTTAGTACATCCATTGCTATTTGTTCCTGTTACCGTATAAGTTGTGGTTGCAGTTGGCGTTACATTGAAAACACTGCCAGTATAATTACCCGGTTGCCAATTATATGTATTGGCTCCAAGGCCAGTCAATACAGTACCATTCCCTTCACAAATTGAAGGGTTTTGAGCACTCGAAGTAACATTGGGCAATTGGTTAACGGTAATGGTAATCGTTGATGAACTGGTGCAACCACTCGTATCAACAGCATTAACAGTATATGTTGTAGTTACAGTTGGTGAAACATATAATGTATTCCCTGTACTACCACCGGGAAACCAAGTATAAGTGGCTCCTCCACTGGCAGTTAATGTATCAATTTTGCCAATACAAATAGCTGTACTGCTTGCCGAAATAGTAACACTGCATGCGTTTGACACATTCAATCCAGCAATAAAAAGAAGAAAAACGGTAAAATATAATCTCATAATTAAAATTTAGTGCTTCAAAGATAACAAGTTTATTATTAAACCTTTATGATTATAACATTATATCTCAATGCCTGTTTGAATAGGTTCCCCTCCCATTTACCCCCAAAACTACTCCACGGCATGTATATTTTACTCAACCGAATTGATTTTTACCCCTTTGACTGCATTTCAAAACAGTGAAATCCTTCCGCATGAAATGAAATTCATTTTACTGACTAACTCCTAATTCAATCAATATTTTATTTGCTTCAAAAGGAGGATAGTTGAGCTTCCTTAATTTTTTCTCAAGGGCTTTGGTATCAATTAATTTACTGATTTCCAAAATTTTATTATTGGCATTTATTTGCAATTCTAGCAAGGACAACTGCTTATTTTTTAATGACATGATCGTTTGGGTAATTGTCTTATTATCATGAAGGATACTATCTAATACTACTTTATTTGGAAATTCGTCCGTAACATAGCTACTCATTCCATTCTGCCCATTTAAAAAATCGATTGTGTGATCAATTCCTTTCTGTTTATTGTGAAAATAATAGCGGTTTAAATAATCATAGGTTTCATATAAATTGGGTTTTGTATCCTTTAATGATTCAGGAATGTAAATATTTTTTAGCTCATCTTCTTTACTAGAAAGCATATTATCTAAGTTCGATATTTTAGCTGCTGTTTCAAGCAATTGCTGATAGTTTATGTATTGCTTTTCATTGAGCGTTTGATAGATTGTATCGCCATATTGATCTTTGGAATAATTAAACTTCTGCCCCCTGTCTGATATTATTTCTGGAACTAAATAAAATGTAGTGGTATCCATCTTAGCGTCTGGAGCATAATTGACCACCTGAGCAAGATAATATCCCCATCTGCTTTTATGTATTTCCTGGCTGACATCCATTCGACTGGCTGGATATACCTTATATAACTCTTCTTTTTCTAATCTTCCATTGGTATCGAAATATTTTACTGTTGAGAAATTAAAACTAGTATCCATATTTTTTTCAGATTGATGTCGCTTCCCATTAAATTTATTGTAAGTCATTTCTACATCATCATGATAAACTGCAGAATATAACGTATCACCACTAGCAGACAACTCAAACCAATAGCCTTGTTTAGTGCCATTTTTATAATAACCAGATGTTTGTATTTTGCCGGAATCAAAGTATTTTTTATAATTTCCTGTTGCCTTGCTTTCATAGTCGCTGTACTTATTATATTGCTCATCTACTCTACCATTGCTATGTTGTGATACATAACTTAATACTTTTGAATCCACTGCTGTTTCTTTATAAACAAGTTTTTGTTTGCCATCTATACAGGTATAGTAATTGTGCCAAATTTTCTTTCCGTTTTTATACATGGTTTCCTCCATTGGCTTTCCATAGCAAAGTGTAACAATGCCCAAAAATTCATCGTTAGTGCCTCTTTTGCCACTGTAATCAATGCACAAGCCATTTTTTTCACCTTTTAAAAATGTATAATCATTGTATAATACTCCCTCTTGAGACCAAAGTTTATAATTGCCATTCAATACTCCCTGGGCATCCACAAAATAAACTTCTTTTACAATATTTGAAAAGCCCCAATGGGTTGTTACCTTTTTTTGCGCAAGCGTCCTATTGGTCAAGAATAAGATTCCAATGAATAAAAATTTAATTGCTTTCATATTACTATTTTTGTCTCTTTTGTTGTAGTTTTTATCAGCACGCATGCCAAATCCTCATTCCACTGTTACACTCTTTGCTAAATTTCTCGGTTGGTCTACATTGCAACCTCTCATTAAAGCAATATGATAAGAAAGAAGTTGTAAAGGAACAATAGCAACCAATGGCGACAATAACTCATCGGTATCAGGCACTTCAATGTAGTCATCTGCTAAGCCTTTAATGGTTTCATCGCCTTCTAAAATGATGGCAATTACTTTTCCTTTTCTAGCTTTTACTTCTTGAATATTTGAAACTATTTTTTCGTGCGCACTTTTGTTGGTAGCAATAAATACTACAGGCATATTTTCATCAATCAACGCAATAGGACCGTGTTTCATTTCGGCAGCAGGATAACCTTCTGCATGTATATAAGAAATTTCTTTTAGTTTTAATGCTCCTTCTAACGCAATCGGGAAAGCTAATCCACGACCTAAATACAAAAAGTTTTTCGCTTCAAAATATTTAGCTGCAATTTCTTTAATTTTTGCATCAAGCTTTAAAGTTTGTTTTACTTTTTCGGGCACTTGCTCCATTTCATATAAAATGGTGCGCAGTCTAGATTGAGAAATGGTTCCTTTTGACTGTGCCAATTGCAAAGCCATAAGGGTTAAAATAGTTACTTGAACCGTAAATGCTTTGGTAGAAGCGACTCCAATTTCGGGACCAGCATGTGTGTATGAACCTGCATGTGCTTCTCGTGCAATAGACGAACCAATTACATTGCAAATTCCATATATTAATGCCTGACGTTCTTTTGCGATTTGAATAGCAGAAAGCGTATCGGCCGTTTCACCCGATTGAGAAATTGCTAAAACCACATCATTTTGCGTAACAATAGGATTTCGGTATCTAAATTCAGATGCATACTCCACCTCAACAGGAACTCGAGCTAATTCTTCTATTAAATATTCACCAATTAAACCACTGTGCCATGAGGTACCACATGCAGTAATAATAATTCGTTTTGCATTGTTAATTCGGGTAGCATATTCATCTACACCGCCTAATTTTATCCAACCTTGTTCGGCATTCATACGGCCTCTCATGCAATCTAAAATTACTTGAGGTTGCTCATATATTTCTTTTAACATGAAATGCTCATAGCCTCCTTTTTCAATTTTTTCCAAATCCATTTCTAGTTTTTGGATGTAAGGAGTTTTCTCTATATTGCCTAATGTTTTAATATCTAATTGACCATTTCTATTTAAAACAGCAACTTCTTCATCATTTAAATAAACCACATTTTTCGTGTATTCAATGATAGGTGAAGCATCAGATGCAACAAAAAATTCATTTTGTCCAATACCGATTACCAAAGGACTTCCTTTACGAGCCGCTATAATTTTATCGGGTTCATTTTTATCAATCACCACAATTGCATAAGCACCAACAACTTCATTAAGTGCAACACGAACAGCTTCTTCAATCGTACGTTTTTCTTCTTTTTGAATATCTTCAATTAAGTTTAACAGTACTTCGGTATCCGTATCGCTTTCAAAAACATAACCTCTTGTTTCTAATTCGGCTTTTAAGGATGCATAATTTTCGATAATCCCATTATGAATAATAGCCAATCGATGAGAATTAGATAAATGAGGATGTGCATTTCGATCGCAAGGCACACCATGGGTTGCCCAACGAGTGTGCCCAATACCTATATTACCAGTTGTATCTAAATTTTTCGCAAAATCTTCTAAAATGGCAACTTTGCCTTCTTTTTTGTATACCGATAATTTGGCATCATTTAATAAGGCAACTCCTGCACTGTCGTAACCTCTATATTCTAAGCGTCTTAATCCTTTAATTAAAATTGGATAAGCCTCTCTTGTACCAATGTAAGCAACTATTCCACACATAAAATTTTATTTTATTTTTGTATATATTAAATTTAATTTAGGCTTCATTGAAGTGACCGAACTACTACTTCCTCTGATTACAGATTGATAAGCACCAGGTGTTCCTGCATTTAATCCCATAATTTTGAGTGTAAAGGTATTATTTTTTTGTGAAATTGCCTTTTGGAACGTTTCTGTTAATGCAAATCTGTATTGAACAAAAGTCATCCCTAAGAAACTCACTTGATAACGCTTCCCATCTACAAAATTTGTACCAAAAGTTACATAATCACTCACTATTTTATCTGCCCCTGTTTCGTCAACTTCAAAAACTTGCAATCTTGGTATTAATCCCGCTTTTAAAGTATCGCTCATTAAATTGGTAGAGTAATAGCTGTTAAATATTAATTCGGCTTTGTTGACGATATGATTGTCAATAGTTGTTAAGTTCGGAAATCTTAACAGGGTGGCTAAACCAGGCTCACTTTGTAAGTATAATATCGGATCTCCTGCTGTATCATTTGTATTTATATATTGATTGGCATTTGACCCTGCATAATTTCTGGTAATATGACAAAAACGATTACTGAAATTTGCATCAAAACCAAAAATGGAGTTGGTAGTATCTTGTGTTCCACTGGTGTTGGTGTATCTATAATAGATATACATTCTGGTTCCATAGGTATTAAAATAACCAATTGTATTGCCTATGCTTGAATCTGCTGGGGCTACATAAAAACCTTTCCACCATTGATTATAGGTTGCATTGGTAGCCATTGCTCCATTCGCTCCTAAGTCAATTTGCACTTTCAAACTATCTTTAAACCACTCGGCCAATTTAAATCGTAATTGTGGAATTAATTTTCCTGTTCCTACTGAAGGCGAATCTGTTTTAAACGTATTAAAATTTACCTGCTGACTAGCCATCACTTCAGAAGTGTAAACATCTTTAGTTGTTTCAAATTGAGCAGAATCTCTTGAAAAAGATTGTAAGGAACGATAAACGTTGAACGTTTGCGGAACGGCGTTAATCGTATCTCCGAAAGAAGAACGAAAAGGAATGGCCAATATAATTGAATCAACTTCGACATTTGTTCCTTTATAAGAAAATAAATTATTAGGAGGCAATACTTCGGTATGAAAGCCTGCAACCGTTTTCCCAAAATCAGCAGTAACGAGCACACCTAAAGCGTGATAATATGAACTAGAATTTGATACTCGAGTAGTTCCATTTAAACCACCCGTTAATACAGAATCTTGATAAATATTGTTAGTAATCACTGTTAAGGATGTATCCTGAAACGTGTTGATATTGTCTATTGGAGGCACTAAATTGGGAGGTAAAATGGTGTTTTCATTGCATGAAGAGGTGAAAATAACTCCTAAAATAATTATTGTGATTCCTGATAAGTTGAATCCTTTTTTGTAGAATATGTTGTTCATTTCTTTAATTGCCTATTTGCCTGCCAAATTACTGTAAAGTTCCATAATATCCGTCACATCATCTGATTCTGGATTAAAATTTAACACTTTTTTACTACGTGTTGGTTTAATGGCAGCAATTATTTTTTCTTCAATAGCCGGATCTCCCATAATAGCAGCATCGGCATATTTTGCTCCACCAATAAACATATTGGTATTTTCACCATCTTTATATATTTCGATGTCTTTTTCTTTTAATGGAGTGCTAGCCATAATTTGTTTAGAAAAAGATTCTCCTAATTTTTCTTTCATGGTATTTTTAGTAACCGAAAAAACAATTTTAGAATTAGCGAAAACAGGTTCTTTTTTGTAATGTGATTTAATATACATTGGAATTAATGCACTCATCCAACCGTGTACATGTATAATATCAGGAGGCCATCCAAATTTCTTAACTGTTTCTAAAGCACCTTTACAAAAAAAGATGGCTCTTTCGCTATTGTCGTCAAAGGCAACACCATTTTCATCGTGAAAAGTAGTTTTACGTTTATACATGTCTTCATTATCCATGAAATATACTTGCAAGCGAGCATTTGGCAACGAAGCCACTTTAATGACTAAAGGATGATCTTCTTTATCAACTTGAATATTAATACCAGATAATCTTACCACTTCATGAAGACGATGTCTTCTTTCATTGATAGCACCAAAACGAGGCATGATGGCTCGAACTTCATATCCTGAATCATTCGATTTAACAGCCAACATATTCAATATTTTTGCGAAATCAGTCTCCTCATTATAAGGAGCAAATTCGTGCGAAATGAAAAGAATTTTTTTCTTTTGTATTACAGCCATTGGGTTTTTTTATTGAATAGTTTTTACAATCGGACTGCAAATGTACTGTTTTTTTACCAAAAGTGGATGATTTTGATTTCACTGCCTTATATTTGAATTAAATGTACATCATTAAAACAGTCCTCGAATTGCAAAATTTGCTACACCAAAAGGCATCTGTAGGGTTTGTACCTACCATGGGCGCACTGCATGATGGGCATATTTCGTTAATTGAAAAGTCAAGATTCGAAAATGAA
The DNA here is from genome assembly GCA_044353665.1 of Chitinophagaceae bacterium. Lineage (GTDB taxonomy): Bacteria > Bacteroidota > Bacteroidia > Chitinophagales > Chitinophagaceae > OLB11. Next base: position 8,807 of record JBILBN010000087.1, read on the forward strand.
ATTACGGTTTGTAGCATTTTTATTAATCCCACTCAATTTAACAACCAATCAGATTTTGAAAAATACCCCGTAACCATTAATTCTGATATTGAAAAATTAATTGCAGCAAAAACCGATGTGCTGTTTCTGCCTTCGGTGAATGAAATGTATCCTACAGGAATGGGAAACATGCCTGATTATGATATTGGCTATTTAGATACTGTGTTAGATGGGAAATTTAGACCCGGTCATTTTAATGGTGTTTCTTTAATCGTGCATAAGCTATTAAATGCTGTTCAACCCCATAAATTGTATTTGGGTGAAAAAGATTTTCAACAATGCCTTGTTATTAAAAGAATGATCCTTTTGCAAAAATTAAATGTTGAAACAATCACCTGCCCTACCCTTCGAGATGAGGATGGCTTAGCCAAAAGCTCACGAAATACTCGTTTATCTGCCGAAGCAAGATTAAAAGCTCCCATGATTTACAATTGTTTGTCTTACATTAAAGACAATATAAATACAATTCCTTTTGAACTAATTCAGCAAAGTTGTATTCAAAAACTAGCTCAAAATGGATTTGAAACCGAATATATTTTATTAGTAAACGCCGATAACCTTGAAATACTAAGGAATTTTGATGAAAGAAAAAAAATGATAGTGTTAATCGCTACTTTTATAGAAGGAGTTCGTTTAATTGACAATCTTAGGATGAACTAAATTTATTTTAAATTATTAATAACGTCTAAGGCTTTGTCAAGTATTTCATCTCTATTTTCTTTTATGCCTTCTTTGGTAGGATAAACTATATAGTCTGGCTTTAAGCCAACGCTCTGGTAAATACCATTTTGCAAATCTACTAATCCTATATTTTTAGAGCCCGTATAATAAAACTCGATATTATCATTTATTCGAATTTTGTTTATAATGCCCGAAGCACCAGCTGTGTTTTCACCTACCAATATAGCTGATTTGCTATATTTTGCCCTAACTAAATTGCGTTCAACGCTCCCCATAGTTTTATAGTTTACTAAATAAACTATTTTCGGAGTTAATATTAATTTAGATTTTGATTGTTGTGTAAAATTAACTGTATCGTATTTAAATTGAGCAACCGGTTGAAAACTTTTTTTAACCACATCCCATTTTTTATCTAATTCGATAGTGGATATATGTGTTTCTAAATAATTTAAAAAGTTATTGCTAGCCATTCCCCTTAAATCAATGATTATATATTGATAGTTATTAAATATTTTCACCAAACTATCTACTTTGTCTTCAGTAAACAACGTTGATTTATTAATTGCTCTGCTCGCATTTGCATGATAATAAAACACTTTGTCGTTCTTCATTTTTTGTTCCAAACTATTTTTATACGCTAGCTCGTCATTTTCTTCGTTTATTGTATCTGTAGCAGACTGAGCAGTGGGTGTTTTAGGCAATATTT
>JBILBN010000136.1:0-2914 GCA_044353665.1 Chitinophagaceae bacterium
ATAGAGGATTTTAAAGTGAATGTGGGGAGAAAGAAGAAGAGGGTCTAGGCTCTGGATGCTAATGACTGAAAACACCCTCTGTCAATAGTGTCAATCTTTAGTAATAAGGAAACGATTACTATTTGGAAAAGCACCGCCCATAATGGGCAAGCGCTCTACCAAAGAATGGGATTCGCATTTCCAAAAAAAATTAAACAGCTCACTTTTTCAGTATTCTTGGAAACAAATTTTCCTTTTGAAACCATAGACATTCGTTTGTGTTCTTAGCCGTAGAACTAGTTGTTGGAGTAGCTTCCGTTTCGGGATTTAAAAACGGAATGATTTTAGGCATGGGCGTTATTTTTATCGACTTTTACAATAATCTTGTACACATTGACCATCAACGATTGTGTATTTACAGTTCCAATTACCTTTGGTAAAAAAACTTGTTCCTACAGCGTTGACGACAGTCCCCCGAACAAATCCGTTTCCACCATAAATCATTTTTAGTTCACCATTTTTAATGGTATAAACGTATGTATTTAGTTCGGTTTGCGTAACAATTATTTTTGAACTAAAAGCCATTAATTCACCGCTAAATGCACCGAATCCACCTAAGAGAAAATTTCCTTCTGTGTCTTCTATCGTATAATTTCCATTATTTAATGTACACATTCCAATTTCTACCTCTCTTTCTGATATAATGTCAATTTGTTTATTTGACGAATTCTTATTGTTTAATTTTTGCTCTTTTTCTTTTTTTGCTTTATACTCTGCATCAGCTTTAGCTTGTAAAGCTTTTTTATCTTTTTCCTCTTTTTCTTTTTTTGCTTTTTGAAAAGCAGCAGCTTGAGATTGAGTTTGACATTCAGAACCATCTAAATTGTAATAAATCCAGTCCTTTTTTGTTAAACTTTTTAAGTCTATTTTCTGTCGGAAAACAATATGTTTTTCATTTAGAAAATATACAATATCGGACGCTAATTTATTATTTTTAAAATCACATGCATATATAAGTTCTCTGTATAATTTAGGTTTTACGTGATTACAATTTGATACATTTCCAATCAATGAAAATTGATCCGTAGCTGAGCCAACATAACACGTACTAAAAAACAATGAGAAAGGATCAAGCCATAAATACGTTTTCTTTTGGTCAATTTCACTTCCTAAGTCATAACTAATTTGACTATCTTTTTCAGGGAAATTGGGTGTATAGATGAAATTATACTTAGGGTTATAAAAAGCATTAAATCGTCCATTTAAAGTGTTATTTGAATAAGTCATTGTAGCGGCCAAAAGACCGTCAGTATAAAAAACATTGTACTGCCCATTCAACATACCGTTTTCAAATTGACCACTAATTTTTATTTTTCTTTCATTATTCGGAATTTTAGGCTCTAATACTTCGTTAAAATAATATTCGGCAACATTTCCCTCCGGTTTACCTGTTTGTTGATTAATGGGAATATCGTGAGTAAGACAAGATTTTTCAATATTTAATCCAGAGAAACATTTTAGTTGTTTTTTTTCGTTATTAAAAATTGTATATTCATCAGAAATAATAAAATTTTTTGTGTCGGTCGTTTGATAAATCGTTATGTTACTGAAGCTTAAAGCCTTACCTAACTTATCATATTTAATCTGTTGTTGAAATTGTGTTGACGCATCCGTTTGCTGAAACTTTGCAAGATGAATAAATACTATAGATTTGATGTTTTCAGCGTTCGTGGTTTCTTTAAAAACAAGATACTTTTCAAAAGTTGTTGAACTTCTTTTTGCTAAAGAAGCCATATAATGATTTGAGTTTTGTAAAAAATTTAAATCTATTAGACCTTGGGATTCAACAGCCTTTCCAGAAAGTGTTTTCTCATAATTTTTTATGGCCAAGATATTTTCCTCATACCCATCAAGAGTCTTGAGGATTACTGTCTCCCCTTCAAGAAATTGATCTTTCAATACTCCATTTTCATATAAAATTTTTAACGAAGGAATTTTGGCCATAATTCCTTTGTAAAAACAAACTTCCCCTGAAATTTTTCCATTTTTATATATTGCTGATGCTACAAATTCCGAAGTGTTATTTTTAGAATTATAAGAATAATAATTAGCTCGACCGCTTTTTAAGCCATTTTTATACTTCACATTTTCAATAAATTGAACATTTGCTAAATCAGAATTAACTTTCACAAAAACTTCCTCAAGATTATTAAAATCGTAAAAAAAATTTAATTTTGAAGTTGACCAATCATACGTCTTATAGAAGACTTGCCATGATCCTTTTCTTTTACCTGTTTTATCAGTTTTATTGTCGCAAACTTTTAATTGGGGGTGAATAGTTTGAGAGTTTAAATAAAATGTTGAAAAAACAAAAAATAATAATGTTTTAAAGTTCATCTTTTATAAATTTAATACTCAGTTTTCCAATATTTATTATAGCTATACACACCATTCAATTGGTTTGTTTTTATCAGTTTACCACTAACAGAAATCACTTGGATATTTGCCGCTTCTTTTGAGGCGATTGTTTTGCAGTTGCAGTCTTTAGTGAAATAAATATTATTGTATTCAACAAGTACAAAATCATTTCCAATGCCTACAATTTTATTTCCGCCACCAATGTAGCAATTTGGCGAAGAACTACCCTCAAGATATAATGCATATTCTCCCGCATTACTTTGAAATTTAACTTCTTTAATTTGTTGAGATATTAATGAATTTGTAATAAACAATAATATTATCAAAATAACTTTTCTCATAATTCAATTCCTTTATTTACAGAAATCAGACACCCTTAAAATTTCCCTTTCAAAGCTCCCCTTTTTTTGCATATCTTTTTAGTACAATTTGATACAATTTAGTTTGAATTGAAGTTGTTTTTGTTGTAATTAGCACTTTTGTTTGTGAGTATATTAAAAAACACCATGAATGATCT
>JBILBN010000026.1:0-30909 GCA_044353665.1 Chitinophagaceae bacterium
TGTTGTAAGAAAGATGCTAATAATCCTGAATGGGGTATTTTAGGATTGGGTTTAAGGCCAGGTAAAACATGCATCATTTCTACCTTCAGAATGCGAAAAAATGTTTCTAAACAAAAAACATTGGAACGTTTAGAAAAAGTAGCACTCCACGAAATTGGTCACAATTTAGGTTTAGAACACTGCACCAACAATAAACAATGCATGATGAGTGACGCCAATAAAAAAATAAAACAAGTTGATAATGAAAAAGTGTGGTTTTGTGAAAAGTGTTGGAATCAGATTAAAAAATAACGGAGGGAAGATGAAAAAAATTAAATTAATAATCTTCGTATTAATTACATATTTTGCATTTGGACAAGTTTATTCCCGTCTCCCAAGAGGAGAAGGAGGAGGAGGAGGAGAATTAGTACACAAATCAAACAAGTGCATTATTCGTAAGAAAATCCAAAATAATGGGGAAATATTTATCATAAAGATTTTTAAAAATAAAATGAACTATAAGGTAAATACAAATAATGGCGGGGATGTTGATTTTTATTTGAATTCTAATTTTTTCGAACCAACTACTCCAATTGGAGAGGTGATTGTGAACGGTAAAGTTGTGAATAACAAAGTTAAAAGCGGAGGTTATTTCACATCTAATGGAGGTGCTCCAACAATTTCATTATACAATCGCCCAAAATCTCTTTACTCAACACAAACAAGGTACATTACAATTAAAAATGGAACAATCAATGAATCAATGTTAATCTCAAGGCTTTCTAAATGGAAAACGTATAGAACATTACTTGGTGAAGATAAAGATGGTAATTTAATATTAATTCACTCAGGTATAATCGGGTTGCTTAGTGTTGAGGATATTACTATGATAGGAAAATCTGAAGGTATGATTAATTCATTAATGTTCGATGGAGGTTCATCAATTGAGGTTTTACTAAAAGACGGCGCCTTTAAACACAAATATCATTCATTTTCTGATATCGAAAAGAAAATATTTAAGATACACAAACCACTTGTATACATCACAGGTGTATTTAAATGATTTTAAACATAATTTTGTTACCCACAACTTAATTTTAATTCAATTAAAAAATAAAATTTCAATGAAAAATATATCAATAATTGTCTTGTTAGTTTCAATTTCTCAATTTATTTATGGACAAACACCCACATTCATTTTTACTGTTGAGAAAGGGATAGACAATGAGAAAGAAATAATAGCTGTTCCGTTTGTAATGTATACAAATGGTACATATAAAGCAATCCCTGTTTGCGAATTAGGTTCAGTAGAGTCTAAAGCTGTTAAAGAGTGTAAAATGGCTAAAGAAACCATTCTGCCAATAGTTAAACCTGGAAAGTCGCTTTATGTTTTAAATAATGGAGTGCAAACAGGAATAATAAATATTGTAAATTCTACACAATATGGGTTCAGCGACTGGCAAGTATATTCTGCAACAATATCGATGCATCCCAATGTAAAGCTGCTTACTAATAATTCTTTATTAGGTAAAAAAGCGCTTCAAGAAATAAAATCTAAACCAAGTTTGAAAAAACGTAAATCCCCAAACTTCGGTTTTTTTGAGGATAAATTATTAAGCAAAGTAGATATAGATGGAGATAATATAGCCGAATTAATTTATTTAAGTTATGATTATGAAGGCCAATACTACCAAATTTTTTCATTTAAAAATAATCAATGGAAAAAAGTATTTGAAGGTGGCTACCAAGGGTATTAAAAAAATATTATCTTTAAAAAATAGTACTAATTATATTTCAACGAATGATGGACAACTGCAAAAATGATTTAAAAAGTAAGAATGATATACAGAAATTTTCAGTTTTAATAGGTGCTATTGCCACATCTATTATGTATATTGCACTCAGAACAACAGTCAAAGAATTAACTTTTATAGATAAATTTTGGTGTTCTCTACCAATTTTTAGCAGTTTAATAACCACTGATCGTTGTATTATAAGAAGGATTATAAATTTAATTACCAAAAACAAATTAAAATGATTGAAATAGCTTTAGGTGTATGTTTCGGTTTGTGCTTGTTTAGCTGTTGTTGTGGCTGTTGCAAAGACTAATTTTGTGTTCTTTAAAACGCTATAATTTTATTGAATTAAGTACAGTATACAACAGTCATTTTGCAAAAGGTATTTGTGCTTTTTAATATGAAGTGCTAAATTAATTTTTTGTATAGAATGATGTTTAGTGTTTTAAATTACCGTATTCGCAAAGCGGAAAATAGTTATCGAGCAAGTTTAAAACATGAAGCAGTTTGAGTTAGGCTAAATACGAATCGGGATAGATAAAAAAGATGTGGAAACAAAAACTGCACTCTACAAACAACGAGTATTCTGAAAATCGATAAGAGTAGGAACAACTTATAAAAAAATAAACAGGATGAAAAAATTATTGATTTTAGCAATGATGTTATTTATGTTCAGTTTCGCTAATGCACAAAGAATGTATAATGGATCGGGCAGTCAAATTGGAAGAGTAGATGGCGACCTTTACTACGATGGCTCAGGAAGACAAATAGGCAGGGTTGACGGTGAGCGATTGTATGATGGGTCAGGACGACAAATTGGAAGAATAGAAGGTGAGCGATTATATGATGGCTCAGGAAGACAAATTGGAAGGATAGAAGGTGAGCGATTGTATGATGGCTCAGGAAGACAAATCGGAAGAATAGAAGGGGATCGATTGTATGATGGCTCAGGACGTCAAATTGGAAGAGCTGACAGTTTGAGGAGAATGCAAATTATTTTTTTCTTTTATTTTTTCATGTAAGCTTTTCATAAAAGTACATTTGGGGAATAGACAGGTTAGTGGTTACTGAGTCCTTCTATTTCTAATAACCATTCGGGTTAGTTTGAAAATACTATATTTCCGAAAATTAATAAATCTACAAAAAATTAATGCAAAGCATATGAACCATTTTATTTCAAAACAAACATCCACAAAAAAGAGTTTAAGGGTAAATTTATTTACAAAATTAATGGGATTAGTAACTTACAGTTATTTACTTATTGGTTGTAATAGTATTTCTGGTGATACGGATTTTGGCGCAAATTCCGACACAGCAATTGTTAAACGTTTAGTGCAAGATTGGAATAAAGCCCACATGTTAAAAGATGTGGGTGTTTTTTCAAACTTATATGACGACTTGATTTTATATTATGGAGTTCAGCAATCTAAGAACTATTCGATTGAAAAAAAGCTTTCATTTTTTAAAAAGTATCCAGACTTTTATCAACAAATTTTCGGAGACATTCAAATCGATAATATTAGCAATGTTGAAGTAAAATGTAGTTTTGTAAAAAGAGTAACAGTCAATCAGGATACTAAAGATTATCCTTCATACTTGATTTTTAAAAAAAATGGGGATCATTGGAAAATTGTTTCGGAAGGTGATTTGGTAACAGATAAAAATTTGGCTGAAAATAAAAGAAAAATCCCTGCGAATGCAGTAAAGGGTGACTTTAATGGAGATGGTAAACTTGATTATATGTGGCTTATTCCTCCTAAGATCAATACTGATACTGAAGTACAAGATTGCATTGGAAATTGTAATTCCTATATTAAATTTTCTGATTCCTCTATCCCATCAATAAAAATAGAAAATTGCATTAGTGGAATGCCAATAAATCATGGCGACTTAAATAATAATGGAACAGATGAAATCGGGTTACTTCCTGGATGGTTTAACAGTTGTTGGACAGACTATCATGTTTGGACATTCATAAATGCAGAATGGACTAACGCTGTAGAACCATTTCCAACGCATTGCAATCAATGGGATGATGGAATAAAACCAATCGAAATCGATTATAATAAAGAAGGCTTTGTCATTATTAGATACAGCGAATTTTCAGATGAATCAGACAAATGGACAAAGTCGAAATCAGTTAGAATAGCAAAGTAAAATACCATCAAATAACATGGTTTCTTGAATGCGGCCTCAAATTTTGACCGAACTGAAGAACAACAAAGAGTAACCAAAATCTCTAAAATAATGTACTTTTATATTTTAAAATAAATGGATTCGATAAATTATGCTCGATGTTTATGGTTCAGATTTTATTCAGTGTAGCAAATATGGAAGCACAACTAACCAAAAGCAGGATGGTTTCTGGCTACCGGAATCATATAAAGAATGGCTGTAAAGTGGGAAGAAAACTAGGTTCAACAGAATCTGAAGAAGAAACCATTCAAAAACATTCAGATGTTTTAAAACTATTGAAAAAGAAATTATCAATTCGACAAATATCAGGACTTACAAAAAATCTACAAATACCATTTTGAAGGTAAAGGCAACAGCTGATAAATTACAAATGATGTAAATCTTCTAAAATTGAGAAGGCTTGTAATAAACATTCAATGTGTTATTATACCTACTATATAATGAATTTAATTTATCAGCTATTTCTTCTAAACTTTCTTTTGTAAAAACGTTGTTCGATGTAGTAAAAATTTTTGAACCATTTCCATATTGTTCCATTTTGGTGACTTTTGAAAAGTCAACTGCTATTTTTCTTTGATTGCCGTTATCATCATCGGAAAGATTAGTTAATACAACTACCATATTGTTGATTTTTTCGTAAAAATAGTTGATAAAATTTAAAACAACTGCCGTTTTTCTTTTTTTGTTGTTCCATAATCGTTAATTAAAGTCAATGTCATATTTTAATTCTCCTTTGTCGCTATTTTTCTTTTGATGGCTGGCTTAATTTTCATTTCTTCACTTAAATATATACTCACTTGGTGATTGGTGTCTAGGGATGCTAGAACAAAATCTAAATCATTTTTTAAAAACTCAGACACATGCTCAAAAGCTTGATAATGATATTTCACTGCCATTAAACATAATTCGAAATCTTTTCGCAAAATAATTGAAGCATATTTTAAATTATATTCACTTCTTTCTATCGCAAGCTTCACAATTTCTCTATCATTTTTCAAACTTTCGGAAGCATATATAAAATTGTCTGCACTACTCTTTATCGCAAGCATCACAATTTCTCTATCATTTTTCAATCTTTCGGACGCATATTTTAAAGCCTGAAAATTTTCGCTTTTAACTGCTTGAGTTACAATTTCAATATTGTCTTTAATAAAACCATGTGCAAATTTTAGTGAATCTCCATTTTGTTTTACAGCCGAAAGGACTACCTCAGAGTCGAATTGTAATGAAGGTACCGCGTTTGATAAATCACCTCCATTATTTTTTACTGCAAGTAATACAACTTCCTTATCGCAACGCATTTCAAACGGTAAAATTCCCAAAATTCCATAACGCCCGTTTTTCAAATTATTAAGTGCTGAAATAACTATTGAACGATTTTTTTTATAGGAATCTGGGCAATATCGAATTGTATTTCCATTTAATGCTAGGGCTTTTTGAAATATTTTATCAGTTTTAATTAATGAATATTCAATTATATCAACATTTATTTCAATAATTTCTAACACAATATTTTCATCCCCTCTTATCCTTTCAGAAGTATATTTGAAATTACTTGGGGAATAATTAACCGCAATCTTTACTATTTCTAAATCATCTTTAAATTTTCGATTTGCATCTTTAAAACTAAAATCTATTAAACCATCAAATTCCGACCTTTTTAATCTTTTAATTAAAAGCTTCCTATTATTGCCAATTATTACTCGTATCAGCCAGATAATAGGCATGATGATAATAATACAAATCCCCATTATTATTGCAATTCCCCCCATAATTTCTTTTTTTTACTTAAATATAACGTTTTGCAGCTACCCGAAGGGCGGGACTTTTACCACAAAACTTGATTTGAAAACTAATGTTTGATTAACCATAAAACTGGCTTTGGAACACGAAACCCCGCCTTTTGGGTAGGTGCTGTTAGCGGTTCGCCCTTTATAGCTGTTTAAGTTCAACATTTGATTTTCCGTTTGTGTTAACTTTCTTCCCATAGAATTTGGGTTTCCTATTTATAAAACAATCAAAAACAGATTTTACAGTCGCAAACCATTCTCTGACCTTATAAGCCCGTCTTCCATATTGTGAGTTTGTTACAAAACCTATTGCATTAATTCCTTTATTTCGAGCAATGTATATCGTTCTCGGCAAGTGATAATATTGACTTACTATAATTGCATCAGAAATGTCAAATATTTTGTCTGCCCTTTCAATAGATGAATATGTGTCAAAACCAGCATAATCAGCAAAAATTATGTCTTGAGGTATTCCGTTTATTGTCAAATAATTATCCATAACTGATATTTCATCGTGTGATACACTTCCATTGTCACCAGTCAGTAATATTTTTTCTATTTTTTTATTAAAATATAAAATCAAAGCATCATCAAGCCTTTTCTGTAAATAAGTTCCAGGAGTTACATTGCTCCTAATTCCAGCGCCTAACACTATTGCGAACTCAGCGTTTGATACATTTTTGACATTAGCAAATATATTATGTCGAGCTTTATGTTTTACATAAAGCGGAACTGATAATATTGTCGTAAAACATAAAAATACGAAAATCAGTATTCTTTTTTTGGTAAAAAATCTATTTATTAAAGTCATTTTTATTTCTCTTTATCTATTTTTTATATCGGTCTTATGATTAATTCAATCAAAAAGCCAATATAGAATTATAGCCTGACAAATAGTTAGAACAAAACTTAATAAGGCGGGTATTAAATAAGAAAATCCAATTTTTATTTTTTTTGTAAACAAAAAGAATAAAAATACAACTAATGACAATATGAACATCATTAGTATAGGCATCATTGCTGTTTTTTCAATTAACCAATCTATACCTTGTGGAGGAGGTCCATTCCAATCTCCATCTGGAAATTGGTGCAAAGGACCGTGATTTCCTTCTGAGTATTCTTCTTCTTTTCCAAAGTATCTTGAAAAAGGATAAAGTATTATTGGCAGTATTCCTACAAAAAATGTTGCTCCCAAAAAGCAATAAAATAGTCTATTAAATATTTCATTTATTCTCATTTCACTTGTAATTACTTGTTTGTATAAAGTTCTGCTAAAAGTTTATCTGTTAATTCTATGCGTCATAACGTGCGTTATCTAAAATTATGGTTGCCAATTTATTATTTTTCTTCTGTTTGTTTACTTTTCCACTGGGGGCTGATAGGGTGACCGCTAACTTGCTTATACCCGAAACAATTGACTAGGTATTTGCGTTCCCAAAAATAGTTATTTTTTATCACTTAGTTCAAAGAGGGAAATTATATTTCTTCCCAACTCGTTGTGATTTCTGATGAAGTTAAACCTTTTCATATAAAAATAACAGTAAGAACAACTTCAAATTTTGAAGTTCGTAAGGTAAAAATTACGTGTAAAAGACTTAAAAAAGGGCATAAAAAAAAGTTGAGCACGTTGTTTTGCTCAACTTTTTGCTCAACTTTTAAACTTGAAACCATTGTAAACAGTACGTTACATCCGTTTTTGTTGTGGTCCCACTTGGACTTGAACCAAGGACCCCCTGATTATGAGTCAGGTGCTCTAACCAACTGAGCTATAGGACCAAAGATTTTTCAATCTTTTCCAAAGAAAAAATCCTCGGGAGTGCAAAAGTATATAAATAAGTTGTTTTTTTGAAAAAATATTTGAAAAAATGAAAGGAATCAAAAATATTATTTTCGATTTAGGTGGTGTCATCTTAAATATCGACTATAAAAGACCTCAAGAAGAATTTAAAAAGTTAGGAATTAAGGACGTAGAAACGCTCTATTCTAAACAAAATCAAGTAGAATTATTTGATTTATTAGAAACAGGTAAAATTTCTGAAAAAGAGTTTATTCAAAAAATAAAAGAATCCAGTGATTTAGAAATTACTGATTCAGAAATTATTACTGCTTGGAATAGTATATTGTTGGAATTTCCTTTAAGGAGATTGCAAATTTTGCAACAACTTCAATTGCATTATAATATGTATTTATTGAGTAACACCAATGAAATTCATGAAAAAGCATTCAATGAAATGTTGAAAATTCAATGTGGATATCCTTCGTTGGCGTTGTTTTTTGATCGAGTTTATCTTTCTCATCGGGTAGGATTGCGTAAGCCAGATCCAAAAATATTCGAATTAGTGATCAATGAAAATAATCTTAAAATAGAAGAAACATTGTTTATAGATGATAGCCTTCAACACATTGAATCGGCTAGCAAATTAGGATTAAAAACAATTCATCTTAAAGACAATATGACCATGGAAAACGATATTTTTAGAGCAAAATAAGTTTAATGGATTGTCTAATAATTTCATCTCATTCAGATTTCAATATTGGTTTCTTGCTCTGATTCAGGACGTCTATTTTTATAATGATTAAAAAATAGTCTCATGGTGTCTAATGCAATAAACAATAGTATTGTGTACATGAAAATGTGTAGGATTATCATATGTTATGTAGGCAACTCTTATGCCAATGTTTTTTTAGATTATGTATAAATTCATTCTATTTTAGATAGTTAATTAATCAATTTTAAAAAATTATTTTACTTCTTCATATTCTATATATTCACCCAAGTTAGATTTTTCTTTTTTGGGGGTGGTTTTATTCTTTAATGGATCATTAGAAGGAGTAGGCGCTGCTCTGTTGGATTGAAATAAGGGATCAATAAAAATTCGAATGATTTTAAGAATAATATATCCAATAATTAATGTGAATATGAAACGAAACATGTGAAATAAAATTATAAAACAAAGTTAGTTGAAACAAGTATTTAAATAATAAGTTGTCAAATTATAGTTTAATTTTAACATATTACTTCCTTAAAATTAGAATTCACAAACCTTCTTTGTCATAAAAACGTCTTTTTTCAAGAACCTGTTTTTTTATTAGAAAAAACGTTTTACCTTTAACTTCTTAATTATTACAAAACGCATTCAGTTTAACATAAAATTTATACTTGATTATGAAAAAATTATTACTTGCATTAGCCACGTTGTTTTCAGTAGAAGCTATGGCTCAAGACGTACATTTTACACAGTATTTTACTTCGCCCTTAACATTAAACCCAGCAAATACTGGATTAGTGAATTGCGATTGGCGCGTTTCTGGAAACTACCGCAGTCAGTGGGGAAGTGTAAATTCGACTCCTTACCAAACAGCGTCATTATCCTTTGATATGGCAACATTAAAAGGTAAATTAAACGGCGATGCGCTGGGAGTTGGTGTAATTGCTGTACAAGACAAATCTGGAACAGGTGCGCTACAAAACATTACCACAGGCTTATCATTAGCCTATCATAAAAGATTAAGCAGTGATGAAGAAAAACCAAGAAATATTTCTATTGGTTTGCAAGGTGTTTTGGTACAAAAAAGCATCAATTTTGCTAAATTGAAATTTGAAGATCAATACCAAGCCTCTACAGGATTAGCGGATTTGCCTACAAATGAAACCACAGGCGCTGCAGATTTAACGTACCCTGATTTTAATGCAGGAATTTTATATTCTGGATATGTGAACGATCGTTCTAATATGTATGCAGGGTTTTCATACTATCATTTAACTCAACCGGTAGAAACATTTTTAAATGGGAATCATAAAATAAATTCAAGAGTAACCGCTTCAATTGGAGGTTCATTGCAAATGAATACCAATACAATGTTGTTTGTGAGTGGTATGTATCAGCAACAAGGTAAAGCAAACGAAATTGTATTAGGTGCAGCAACTGGTTTTATCATGAATCCAAATCATGAAGATGATGTTACCAACTCCGTTTTCTACATTGGTGCATGGTATCGTTATGCAGATGCAATTGCTCCATATGTTGGCTTTGAGTGGGCAAAAGCAAAATTAGGAATCAGTTATGATATTAACTTATCTGGTTTCACTCCTGCTACTAAAGGAAATGGAGCGTTAGAAATTTCTTTAATTTACAATGGTTGCATCATCAGAAACGACACGCGTACTTACAACTTCGCTTGCCCTCGTTTCTAAAATAATGAGTAAAAAATTTATTGAAAAGGGTTACAATTTGTAACCCTTTTTTTAATTTAAGGGTTCGAATCCCTTTTCATTCATCATTTGTAACGGAATTGCCACCATTCGACTAAATAATATTATTCAACAAAAAATCTACTGCGTAAGCTCATTACATACCTAATCATCATCTTTGTAAAATAAATTAAAAGCAACATGACAAAAACAAATTACATCGAACAATTTCAACAAGATTTTGAAAAACTAAATCCTCAACAAAAACAAGCGGTCGAAACTATATTTGGTCCAGTATTGGTTATTGCAGGTCCCGGAACAGGCAAAACTCAAATTCTTTCTTTACGAATTGCTAATTTATTATTGAGTGATGCACAAGTGCAACCACAAAATATTTTATGTTTAACATATACCGAAGAAGGAAAGAAAAATATGCGAGACAGGTTGTTTCGGTTAATCGGTGCAGAAACAGCTCAACACATTGCTGTACATACATATCATTCCTTTTGCAACGAAATTATACAACAAAATATTTCCTTGTTTCATAAAGAAAGTTTAGATGCAGTTTCTGAATTAGAAAAAATACAATACATCAAAGAAATACTTTTAAATATACCAAAAACAAATGCTTTGTACAACGGAAAAAATCCGAATAAAGAAGCCAAATATTTGTTGGGTTTATTTTCTAAAATGAAACAAGAAAATTGGTCAGCCGAATATTTAACACAAAAAACAAAAGAACATATTGATTTTTTGAAAAATGATGAACAATTTAAAGCAAAAACAGGCAAGCGAAAAGGTGAAATTAAAATGGATGCTTTAAAAGAGATTGAAGGCTTTGAAAAATCGTTAGATGCGGTCATTTTATTTGATGAATATCGAAAAATAATGCTCAAAAATAAACGATATGATTTTGATGACATGATAAATTGGGTGATCAAATTATTGGCAGACAACAATGATGTTTTATCATTTTACCAAGAGAAATATCAGTTCCTTTTGGTTGACGAATTTCAGGATACCAATGGTTCTCAAATGGATTTGATTAATTTAATGAGTAATTATGATGATGCGCCAAACACTTTTGTAGTAGGCGATGATGACCAATCTATCTTTCGTTTTCAAGGGGCAAGTGTGGAAAATATGAACACCTTTAAACAAAAATATGAACCCTTTGGTTTGACTGAAATTTGTTTGAAAACCAATTATCGTTCATTTCAAGGAATTTTAGATGTGTCAAAAAATTTAATTGAAAAAGCAGGAGGAAGATTAGTAGCTACCAACCCTGATTTAGATAAAAATTTAGTGTCATATCATACTCAAAATACAAACAATGATTTTCAACCAAAGTTGTTAAATTTTCATAACGACAGATACGAAAAAGTTTATATTGCGAAAGAAATTCAACGATTAATAAACAGTGGTGTTGAGGCAAAAGAAATTGCGGTGTTGTATTACGACAATAAAAGTTGTTTGGCTATTGCTGAGTATTTAAAGCTCTTGAACATTCCTTTTTATACCAAGAAAAATCAAAATTTATTGCATGATGTATTGTCAAATCAAGTGCTAACGATTTTGAAATACATTAGTTTAGAAAGTCAAAATCCTTACAGTGCGGATGATAAATTATTTGAAATATTACATTATAATTTCTTCAATATACCATCGATAGAAATTGCCAAAGCGAGTATTTTATCAAGTCAATATGCAGCTGCAAACAAAGGACAAAAAAACTCATTTAGATTATTTCTTCAAGAGCAAATAAAAGCGCATAATCCTACTTTATTTGAGCAATCTGCTATTGATAAATTATTAAATGCTGCTCGAATTATTGAATCATTAATTAAAGAAAGTGTCAATCAATCATTGATACAACTCATGGATACTATTTGTGAAGAGTCTCAAATAATACAATCTATTTTTAGCTCAAAAAATAAGTTTGAAGAGCTTGAAATTCTTACTGCATTATTTGATTTTATAAAAGATGAATGTCATCGAAATCCTATGTTGCATATTAATGAATTTATTGATTTGATCGATTTAATGAATGAAAATGACATTCAAATTCCAAGAACTAAATTATATGGAAATGAAAATGCAGTACGATTATTTACTGTTCATGCCTCTAAAGGAAGAGAGTTTGAATATGTGTTTGTAGCTGGTTGTGTGAGCACAAATTGGGAGAAAAAAAGAACACCTTCAAGTGGTGTTAAAATTCCTTCTACTGTTTTTGAAACTGCATTAAATAAAAAAGACAATGATGAATTAAGACGTATGATGTATGTGGCTTTGACACGGGCCAAAAAAGAATTATATGTTAGTTATTTTAACCAAGATTTGAAAGAAAAGGAAGTTGAAAAGTCCTTGTTTTTATATGAAATTTTTGGAGAAAAATATGAAGCAGAAAAGCCAGTAGTTTCGAATGAAATGATTTTTGAATTTGAAACGTTAATGAATGAATTGGATGAAGAAGTTATGTTGCAAGCTATGGAAAAAGAATTTGTTGACAAACAATTAAGTAAATTTGAAATGAACGTTTCGGCTTTAAATAACTATTTGAATTGTCCATTGAAATTTTATTACAACAACATTGTTCGAATTCCATCAGGTGTTTCAGAGGCAATGTCGTTTGGAAGTGCCATTCATTATGCATTGGAAAAATTCTTTGATGACATGAAGAAAGACAATCAAGTTTTTCCTCCTTTTGAACGATTCGAAGACCATCTAAAATTTTATATGAATCGAAATAGAGAAAAATTTAGCCCTGAAGGATTCAAACATAAATTGGAATATGGAAAAGATATTTTGAAGAATTTATATGAAAAAAATATTGATTCTTGGGCAAAAAATATTGATTTGGAAGTGCATGTAAAAGCAATAATAAATGATATTCCAATTAAAGGATTTATAGATAAAATTGAATACCATGAACAAGGCGATTTTGTAATTGATTATAAAACAGGTGATCCTACTTCTATCCATACAAAGGATAGATTTAAAACCCTAGAACAAGATAAACATGAAATTGGGGGTGATTATTGGCGCCAAGCAATTTTTTATAAAATATTATTAGATAATCAACATCCTCGAAAATACAAAGCAACTACTGCACAATATGTATTTGTTGAACCCGATAAAAAAACCAAAGAATTAGCAAAGCCCATTAATGTAGAATTGACGAAAGAGCATGAAGACCAAGTTAAGAAACAATTGACAGAGGTTTGGCACAAAATTCAAAACCATGATTTTTATACGGGTTGTGGCGATGAGCAATGTTCGAGTTGTAATTTTGCTAGACAGATAAATAGTAAAGTACTTCCTAATGCCTAATTTGTTTTTTATTTTGGTGATAAAATAGCTCTTGTGATGAACTGTTTAAAAAATTGAAAAATAGATGAAATAAAAATGATTAGCTACCATTCTATTCAATCTAAAAATAGATAGAATGGTAGCTTTCAATACCACAGAGGTAGCGTTTTATACTAAACTATTTTAATAATAATTTACCTCTAGTTTCAATGTGAAGATTATTGCTTAGCTCATATAGATAAAATCCTTTAGAAAGTTTATTTAAATTTACAGCATTTATAGCCTGCACCTCATTAATCTTTTCAATAAGAATGAGTTGGCCAACACTGTTGTATAATCGTAAAGTAAGTTGTTTGTCTGTTTGAATATATAAATCGCCATTGCTTGGGTTAGGGAAAATTATAAAGTTATTATTATTTAAATTATCAAGACTTAATGTATTAAAGGAAAAGCAACTCGAGGAATCTGTACAAGATCCATTGGTAACCACTACAGCATATGACCCATTCGAATTTGGAATGAAAGTTTGATTCGTCTCACCTACTATAGGTATAAAATTCTTTGCACAATCTATCCATTGATATGATGCATTTGTTGCGTTGGAACTTAATGTGTTTCCAGATAAAGTAATATTTGTATCAATAGCAGTAATGGTAAGATTTAAGGTTTTCACTGTATCACAACCAACAGTGCCACTCAGTGTATGTGTGGCTGTATTATTGCTAACAGCATATGTAATACCGTCAATCCAAGTATAAGGACTGCATGAATTGATAATATCAGTTGTTGAATAATTCTGACAATGTACTATTTTTAATACAAACGCATCTAAATCACCTAAAGCCATTACATTGTTTACACCGGCATTAAAATCAAAATCTGTATTCTTGCTAAAAGAACCAGATACATATATTTTACCTAGGTTACTAAGTGCGATGCCATTTACAGATGCAGCAGCAGGTTCATCACTTATATTTTTTGCCCAGTTAAAGTTTCCCATACTGTCCAATTGCATTATGTATCCACGAGTATTGGTAATTTGATTTGGGTCACCTAAGTAAAAAATGCCAGGACCTGGATCAAAATCTTCGTAACCTCTATAAGAGCCACAAAGAAGTACATTATTTAGACTGTCTATAGCAATTCCAAGTACAGCTTCAATTTCTGGAGGAATTCCAGAAAACCCACCCATGTGCTTTGCCCAAATAAAATTAGCATTAGAATCAATCTTTAAAATATAAGAAGCACATTTGGGTGTTGTAATATTATAAGTAGCCGCGCTAAAATCAAAATCAATATTGCCAAAAAAAAGCCCTCCTAAATAATAATTTCCAACAGAATCAAAAGAGAGAACTGAAATGCCCACACTATTACCTACGGAATTATTAAATTGTTTGGCCCAAACATAGTTCCCATTTGGGTCTAGCTTTAGAATAAATAAATTGTATTGAAGTGGATCTAATGTATCTTTCAAATATTGAGTATTCGGACCTGGGTCAACATCTATTGAATCTCTATAAGATGCATTTATTAATAGATTATCGTTTTTATCAAAAATAATATCATTTACCTGCACGGAGTTATTTTGAGGTCCTTCTAATATTTTAACCCATTTAAAATTTCCAGCAGCATTTAATTGTAAAATATAAATATCTACCGTTAGAGCACTTTTAGAAGTAATTCCCGTTCCAGGATCAAAATCTACAGTATTCTTAAAATTCCCAGCTATGGTTATATCATTTGTAGAATTAATTGAAATTCCACGAGATACATCAGTTCCTGATCCGCCAAATGTCTTTGTCCAGAGATAATTGCCAAATTCATCCAATTTTAAAATATAAACGTCATGCCAACCATTTGATGTTTTCATATCAACGTTTACACTAGGATTAAAATCCATAGTATTCATAAAATGACCAGTTACAATAATATTGTCCATTTTATCAACCTGCGCATTTCCAAAAACATCATTAGCCGTATTTCCAAAAGTTTGTACCCATAAAAAGTTACCCGAACTATCTAATTTAAGTATATAAAAATCTTGCCCACCATTTGATGTCCTGTTCTCTATACCTGGTCCAGGATCAAAATCTACTGTATTTGCAAAGTTGCCTATTACAAAAAGGTTTCCTTTAGAATCAGTTCTTATTATTCTGGCATCATCTGATAAGGTGCTGCCATAAGTCTTTACCCAATCTAAACTAACATTTTGAGCGTTACAAATAAGGATGCTGAAACTGAAAATCAAAACAAGGATGTTTTTCATCTTTTTAAAATTTAAAGTTAAATGTACGATATAATATGTTTAGTGTTTAAAAATCAATGTTCGAAAGACTAATTAATTTGAGTATGCTAATTACGATGTGAAAAAAGTCAGCGTTCAATTTTATTTATATTTTTTTATAATTTTTTCAATAAGTTATCTATCAATAAAAATTAAAATTTCAAATGATTAGCAAATTATTTGGTTTTTTTACCTTGAAAATAAATTCACTACATTTGCACAAAATTTAAAAATATTAAAATGAAAGAAGTATATATTGTTTCAGCTACAAGAACACCCATGGGATGTTTTGGAGGTGCATTGAAAGATTTTTCGGCGACTCAATTAGGTGCCATTGCAATTAAAGAAGCAGTGAAACGTGCTGGAATAAAGCCTGAAGATGTGCAAGATGTATTAATGGGATGTGTGATGCAAGCTGGCTTAGGTCAAGCTCCTGCTCGTCAGGCAGCTAAGTTTGCTGGCTTACCCGATAACGTAAATTGTACAACGGTAAATAAAGTTTGTGCCAGTGGTATGAAAGCGGTGATGTTAGGTGCTCAATCTATAATGTTAGGCGATGCCGATGTAGTGGTTGCAGGTGGTATGGAAAGCATGAGCAATGTTCCTTTTTATAATAAAAATGTAAGATGGGGTACTAAATTTGGGAATATTACCGTTGAAGATGGAATTGCCAAAGATGGCTTGTTGGATGTTTACAACAATTATCCTATGGGAAATGCAGCTGAATTGTGCGCAACTGAAAAAAATATTACTCGGGAGGCTCAAGATGCTTTCGCTATTGAAAGTTACAAACGCAGTCAGGCAGCAATGGAGGCTGGGCGCTTTGATGCTGAAATTTGTGCAATTGAAATTCCTCAAAGAGGAGGCGAACCAAAAATCATGCATAAAGATGAAGAACCTTACAATGTAAAGTTTGATAAAATACCTACATTAAAACCTGTATTTGTAAAAGACGGAACTGTAACTGCTGCCAATGCAAGCACAATGAATGATGGGGCATCTGCATTGGTTTTAATGAGTAAAGAAAAAATGGAAAGCTTGGGTTTAAAACCCTTGGCTAAAATTATAGGCTATGCCGATGCTGAACAAGCTCCTGAATGGTTTACGACAACACCAAGTTTAGCAGTTCCTAAAGCTGTAGAAAAAGCTGGTTTAACAATGGATAAGATTGACTTCTTTGAATTAAACGAAGCGTTTGCAGTGGTTGGCTTAGCCAATATGCAAATTATGAATTTAGATGCGAGTAAAGTAAACGTAAATGGTGGCGCTGTTTCTATGGGACATCCTTTAGGAAACAGTGGGTCTCGAATAATTGTTACATTAATAAATGTATTAAACCAAAACAATGCAAAATATGGTGCTGTAGGCATTTGCAATGGTGGTGGTGGTGCATCTTCTGTAGTAATTGAGAAGTGCTAATTAAAAGCTAAAAATAATTTTAAAACCCATATTCATCTCAAAAAAGGAGTTGTTTATGGGTTTTCGAATTTATACATATTTTATTAACGAAAACTTTTTAGTTTAACCTTTAAATTTGCACATATTTGTTTTTATGAAAAGAATTATTTTATTCATTTTATTATCTTGTTGCCTAGCGAATTTTGCGCAAGCTTCTCATATTTATGGTGGTGATATTAATTATAAAAGTATCGGAGGGAATACCTATGAAATATCGTTGATATTGTATGGCGATTGCAGTGGGGCTTCTTACCCAAATTTATTTTCGTCAAGTCCAGTAATAGAAATTTATAATAATGGTAGTTTTTTTCAGAATATTTCATTGGCAATTTCTGGCAATCCAGGATTAGAAGTAACGCCTGTTTGTCCTGCACAAGCCAACAATACAACTTGTCAAGGTGGAACACAGCCTGGAGTTGCACAATTTATTTTTAAAAAACAAATTTCACTTAACGCTCAATCAAGCAATTGGCGTTTTATTTTTAATGGAAATCTTGGGGCTGGGGGTGCAGGTAGAAGCGCATCCATTACGAATATTTCTGCAAATGGGGCCAATGCATCAGTTATGCAATTAGAAGCAACTTTAAACAATAGTCTTGCTCCCAATAATTCTGCAACTTACTCTACCATTCCAACTCCTTTTTTTTGTATCAATACCCAGCAAGAATATAATCAAGGGGCTATTGATGCTGATGGTGATTTATTGACCTTTGATTTAGTGGATGGTTTAGATGCGAATAGCCCATCTGGACTCGTGAATTATATTCCTCCATATACGTATAATGTTCCATTAGGGACCGCTTCAGGAAATTTTTTATTCAACAATTCAAATGGACAAATGTCTTTTATGCCCAATCTTCAACAACAAGCTTTGGTGGTAAGTAAAGTAACCGAAACCAGAAACGGAATTATTGTGGGCACTTCTATGCGTGAAATGACTTTTGTGGTTTTAAACACTTGTAATAATCAATCTCCTAGTGGTTTTATTACAAATGCCAATACAGGTAATGTTGTAACACAAGAGATTATTGAAGCATGTAATATTGACACTTCTGTTTTAAGTTTTAGTATTCAAGCCGTAGACCCAAATGGAGATAAAATTACGGCTACCGTTAACGGATTGCCTGCCAATGCGGTTTCAACTATAACGAACAACAATAGCACCAGTCCTGTTGTTAATATTTCATTTACGATGCCTATACCATTTGTTGCAGGCAACTATAGTTTTTATGTAACTTATCAAGATGATGCGTGTCCGCTTTCGAGCAAACAAACACTTGCCTACACAATTAAATTAATACAACCTTTAACGGCTACTTTTCAAATTACCAACGAATCTTGTTTTCCTAAAAATGATGGAAAAATTAATGTCAATGGAACAACTACCAATAATTCCCTGTTTTATTCTATTAACAATGGGACTTTTCAAACAAGCAATTCTTTTATTAATTTAACAGCAGGAAACTACAGCATTGTTTTAAAAGATGATAAAAATTGTTTACTAAAAACCCAAGCTGCTGTTTTAGGCTCTCTTAATCCCACAATTGTTAATCCAATCGTAAAAAATATTAAATGTTTTGGCGAAAAAAATGGGTCAATTACTGTAAGTGCCACTCCAATATCATCGAATTACATTTATACTTTATTGCCTAATAATATTTTCAACAATACAGGATTATTTACTGGTTTATCTCAAAATAATTATACTGTTTTTGTTCAAGACAATAACCAATGTAGAGATTCTTTTATGACAACGATTTCGGAACCTTCACCAATTCAACTCACCTCTTTAAAAACGTATGATTTATTTTGTGATAAAATAAATGGGAAAATTATTGCTACCAGTAATTTTACCGACAGTGTTTATTACTTTTTAGAACCAGGCATTGGCAGAGTAGAAAATGGCATTTACGAAAATTTACAAGCAGGTACTTACACGCTTTCTATTGTCAATAATAATGGATGTACTACCCAGCAGGTAGTCATGTTAAACACCCTTCCTAAAACTCTTTATGCAACCACTACCCAATATGATTTGCCCTGCAATGGTAATGGCACCGAAGGTTTTGCCGAAGTTTTTGCGAATAACGGCACACCGCCTTATAGTTATGTATGGACGACCAATCCGATACAAACTAATGCCAAAGCAACCGATTTGTATTTTGGTTGGTATAATGTAACCGTTACTGATGCCACTGGCTGCGATGTAAAAACACAAGTGTATATTAACGCAGGAAATTGTTGTGAAAATATTTTTGCAGCAAATGTTTTTACACCCAATGGCGATAACAAAAATGATGATTGGGGTTTAGTAACAAGTGCAGGTTTAGAAATAAAACAGTTTATGGTAGTCAACCGTTGGGGGCAAAAAGTTTGGGAAACCGAGAATCAACGTACTCGATGGGATGGTCGTCAAAAAACCAGAATTGTAGATCCGGGCACATACTATTATTTATTGAAATATAAATGCTTAACAGACAATAAAATCTATATCAAAAAAGGGGAAGTCAATGTGGTTCAATAGACATGAGATATGTATGAATTTCCTTTTAAAAGTTAGTGTTTAATAATCTATTGATAAATGTAGATAACAGTTAAAAAATCTTCAAACTCATTTAAGTTTTGGGTATTCATAGTAAAAGTTATCACTTGTAATTCATCATTTGTAATTCTAAACTACCCACTTACATTAAAATCTCTTAATGCATCATTTAAACTCGTTTTTAAATCAGTGCTTTCTTTACGCTGACCAATAATTAAAGCGCAACCTACTTGGTACTCTCCAGCAGGGAATTTTTTTGTGTAGCTACCTGGTATTACTACACTTCTAGCTGGCACGCGACCTTTGTATTCAATAGGCGTTGCGCCACTCACGTCAATGATTTTAGTGCTTTGAGTAAGCACCACATTGGCACCCAGCACGGCTTCTTTTTCAACCACCACACCTTCAACCACAATACAACGAGAGCCAACAAATACACCATCTTCAATAATTACAGGGCTTGCTTGCAATGGTTCTAACACACCACCTATGCCCACACCACCACTTAAATGAACATGCTTGCCAATTTGTGCACAGCTGCCTACGGTTGCCCAAGTATCCACCATCGTGCCTTCATCTACATAAGCACCAATGTTTACATAACTTGGCATCAACACTACATTACGAGCCAAAAATGCACCATAACGAGCCACTGCATGAGGCACGGCTCTCACCCCTTGACCAGCATAGTCTGATTTTAATTTCATTTTGTCATAAAACTCAAAAGGAGGCAAGGTAAAAGTTTCCATTTGTTGAATTCCAAAATACATTAAAATGGCTTGTTTAACCCACTCGTTTACTTGCCATTGCGAATCACCCAAAGGCTCTGCAGTTCTCAATCTTCCTTTATCCACTTCCTCAATAACTGCTCTTACAGCATCACTGTAATTTACATCCTTCAATAATTCTCTGTTTGCCCAAGCCTCATTTATTAATCGTTGTAATGACATGTTTTTTATTTTTTAACAAAAGTAAATAAAAGATGTCGGATGTCGGTAGTCAGATGACAGACTTTTGTTACGTTTACAATAAATACATTTTTTGGTATCAAATACATTTACTGTATTCATCTTTTTTGGCGCTTGTTCCGCTATTCGGAAGTTGCACAATTCAACAAATTAAGATTTCCATTCCAAAATTTTAAATATCAAACCTTTAATGGCTTAAAAAAAATCTTCATGCTTTATTGAGTCTACATGACTTCGCGGCAAAAACCGCTAACTACTTTCTAACATCAAATATCCAACATCCGACATCTTTTCCTATTTTTGCTTTCAATGAAAATAGGATTTGACGCAAAAAGAGCTTTTCACAATAATACCGGTTTAGGAAACTATAGCCGAACATTAATCCGTTCTTTAGCAAATATGTTTCCTGCAAATGATTATTTTTTATTCAATCCTAAAAAAACCAACCAACATTTATTTCCTCAAAAGAATATACAAGAAATTAATCCAAACCGTTTTTTATCAAAATTATTTCCTTCGTTTTGGCGAAGTAGATGGGTGTCAACAGAAATAGAAAAAACAGTAGCTATCTATCATGGATTAAGTAATGAACTGCCTTGGAATTTGCTTAACAAAAAATGCAAAAAAGTCGTCACTATTCATGATTTAATTTTTGAACATTATCCCGAACAATACAATAAATTGGATGTATTTTTTTACAAGAATAAATTCAAATTCGCATGTCAAACAGCCGATAGAATTATTGCTATCAGTGAGGCAACAAAGCAAGATATACTAAATACGTATAAAAATATTAATCCTTCAAAAATTGATGTTTGTTACCAATCATGCGATGCACGATTTTTTTTGGAGCATAAAAATTACAATCGGAATGAATTAATTGGGCATTTTAATTTGCCTAATAATTATTTCATTTATGTCGGTAGTATTATTGAACGCAAAAACCTTTTAGCTATTTGTGAAGCAATGAAATTGTTCAACATCGATGAAAATGTACAATTAGTTGTAATTGGCAAGGGGGATGCTTATAAGCAAGAAGTAATTGCGTATTTGTTAGAAAATAAGTTAGAAAATAAAGTTATTTTTTTAGAAGATATTTTTGAGAGCAATCAAATAGTTGATGCATTGCCTTTTCTTTATCACTTTTCAACAGCATTAATTTATCCTTCCATAATGGAAGGCTTTGGCATACCTGTTTTAGAAGCCATGGCAAGTGGAACGGCAGTTATTACATCAAACTGCTCAAGTCTGAAAGAAGCAGGTGGCGATGCAGCTATTTTAATTAATCCCAAAGAATCAAACGAAATTTTTAATGCAATGAAACAATTAAAAGATGACGATTCATTCCGTACAAATAGCATAAAAAAAGGAATAGAGCATGCCAATCATTTTACCAATGAAAAGTGTGCTCAACAAGTAATGAATGTGTATAAAAAAATGATCCTTTAATCAAATGATTTACGAAAACGATATTCAAGAAAGTATAAAAACATTTGCCCAACATGGGGTTATTTTATATCCTACCGATACTATTTGGGGCTTGGGCTGTTTAGCGGATGATGAAATTGCCATTGAAAAAATTTACAATATCAAACAACGCCCTGCAGAAAAAAGTTTTATTTTATTAATGACTGATGCAAAGCAATTGTCAAAATATATAGCCAATCCCATGCCCGATTTGCAATCGATGATCGCACACTTTGAGGTGCCTACAACTGTTATTTATGACAATGCGATTAATTTGCCAACATCTTTAATCGCAGCCAATGGCAGCATTGCAGTTCGAATTACGAAAGACGCTTTTTGTAGGTCATTAATTAAACGCACTCAAAAACCAATCGTTTCTACATCGGCTAATTTGAGTGGCGCAATTTCGCCAACCGTTTACTCTACTGTGGAAGATGTCATTAAAAAACAAGCAGATTATATTGTGCATCATCGACAAGATGATGAAACCATTTCTGCCCCATCAAGCATTTTGAAATTGTTGCCATCAGGAGAATTTTTAAAAATTAGATAATCCTACTTTTATATTCTTTTAAAAACCTGTAGATTCGCATCTTAAATAAATTTATGGCATTTTTACGAAGAATATTAGTTTTATACCGATTACCAATTGCAATATTATTGATAGTATTAGGTGTTTTTATTACCATGCAAACCAAATCGGGCATTTATGTAAGTTGGCTGTTTTTTTTAATTGCTATTTTAATGGTGGTTGCTCATTTTATGATTGGCCCAATTACGTTGATTCAAAAACATGTAGAAAGTGGTGATTTTGATGGCGCAAAAGATTTATTAAATCGAGTAAAATATCCTAATTTATTGTACAAACCTGTTCGCTCTGCATATTATATGCTCAAGTCTAATTTCTCAACCATGAGTGAAAACTATGAAGATGCAGAAAGCGATATTCGTAAAAGTTTAGAAGCAGGCATCGACGATAAAAGTGTGCAAGGTGGTGCTTATTTGCAATTGGGAATGATTTCGTACAAAAAAGGAAATAAAAAAGAAGCCTATGAAAATTTGCGCAAAGCGGTTACAATAGGTTTGCCTGATAAAGATTCTGAGGCATCGGCCTATTTGCAATTGTCAAGCATTTGTGGGGAACGACGTGATTTTAAAGGTATGAAATTATACTATCAAAAAGCAAAAGCTTGCAAACCTAAAAATGAAATGATTGTCAATCAGTTAAAAGAAATGGACAAATATATTTCGAGAATACCTGGATAATCATACTTGTAATACGAGTTTAAGAGGCACCCAATTGGGAGCCTCTTTTTTTATTTCCGTAACCAAATATGAAAATATTTATGAATAGTAGGAATAATTACTAAAACCATTATGGGTACTAAAATGATCGTCATGACTAACGTTTTTAAATATATTGGTAAGGTTTTGAGTAAGGGGACAACAGTCACTGACAACAGTGTTATACATGGATAAATTCCACACCAAACTAATAAAATCATTTTCCATTTTTTAGGGTTTTGCATGCATCTAATTTTTTGCAATGATAGGGCTTTAAAATTTGTTTTCAAATTAATAAATTTAACATTTTATATTTTAAGGCTAGCTAGATTTTGAGGCACATTTGAAGCTTAAATCAAGCCGATAGTATTACTCTTTCATCGCTGATTTAAGCGGTAAAATAGTTTGTCAAGCTTCATCTATCAAATAAAAAATAGCACAACACCAATTAATAAAACGTCTTTTACAAAATGCATTTACCTTATTCAAATAATAGGAAATAATGTGTAAGTAAGCTGTAAATTTGTGAAACTTTACGACCTTCATTTTTTTTAAAGCAATTAGGATTACTTGCCTTTTTTATATTTATTAATTTAAGTGAGTTCGTTTTAAGTAGATTTTAAAAAAATAGCTAACATCTTTACGTTGAAACGATTAACTTTACCACTCCAAAAAATAAAAAATGACAAAAATACAAGCTGCTATTACGTGTGTAGGAGGATATGTTCCTGAAGATATTTTGAGCAATTTTGATTTAGCTAAAATTGTTGATACGAACGATGAATGGATAACTTCTAGAACAGGAATCAAAGAACGACGAATATTAAAAGGAGAAGGTTTAGGTACTTCAGACATGGCAGTTAAGGCAGTTCAACAAATTTTTGATAAAACGGGCATCGATCCTATGGAAATTGAATTGCTAATTTGCGCTACTACTACGCCAGATTTTACTTTTCCGGCAACTGCAAATGTAATAACTGATAAATTGGGAATGAAAAATGCCTTTGGATATGATATTAATGCTGCTTGTTCGGGTTTTTTATATTCTTTAACCACGGCTGCTCAATTTATTGAAACCGGAAAATTTAAAAAAGTAATTGTGGTAGGGGGCGATAAAATGAGCTCTATTTTGAACTTTGAAGACCGTGCTACTTGCATCATTTTTGGTGATGGATGTGGCGCTGTGTTGTTGGAACCTGATACCGAAGGCTTTGGAATAGTAGACAGTATTCTCCGTTCTGATGGAGCTGGACGAGTGCATTTACACCAAAAAGCTGGTGGTTCGGTGCGACCAGCCACTATAGAAACCGTAATGGCTAAGGAGCATTTTGTATATCAAGAAGGGCAAACCGTTTTTAAATTTGCCGTGAAAAATATGGCAGATGTGGCATACGATATTATGCAACGAAACAACCTTACGAACGAAGATGTAACTTGGTTAGTGCCTCATCAGGCTAATAAACGGATTATTGATGCTACACGAGACAGAATGGGCGTTTCAGAAGATAAAGTAATGATTAATATTCAAAAATTCGGAAATACAACCAACGGAACTTTACCTCTTTGTTTGTGGGAATGGGAAAGCAAATTGAAAAAAGGAGACAACCTTATATTAGCTGCTTTTGGAGGAGGTTTTACTTGGGGAAGCACTTATATAAAATGGGCATACGACACTAAATAACATTCGAATTAGGGATGCTTTTTTTGTAGTAAAATTTACTTAAAAATGCGAAAAAATTAACACTACTTGTTTTAGCAATTCTAATTCCTATAAAAAAAACAAGTAATTTAATATTTCATGTTGTATTTTTACATTACTGAAAAAAATATATAATATGGATATAGGTCATTGTAGTTACGATTGTAGAGAATGCCCAAATTGTAAAATATCTGTTTTTTCCGATTTGACCGACAATGAATTTGAGACTTTAAATTATGAAAAAACAATTGTTCAATTGCACAAAGGGCAAGTTTTGTTTTTACAAGACACAAAACCGCATGGTTTATATTGCGTTAAAAAAGGGAAACTAAAAGTATTTCGCAAAGGAAGTGAAGGGAAAGAACAGATTGTAAGATTAGCCACTGATGCTGATGTGGTTGGTTATAGAGCGTTTATTAGCGATGAAAATTATCAATGCGGAGCTGCTGCTTTAGAAGAAACTACCTTGTGTTATTTGCCCCGAAAACTTGTTCAAACGATGATGGACGAGAATGTTTCAATATCTAAAAAGATAATGAAATTATTGACCGATGACTTAAAAAATGCTGAAATTAAGATTTCAGATTTAGCTCAAAAGCCTGTAAGAGAGCGTGTCGCAGAAACTTTATTGACGTTGAAAAAGAAATATGGAGTAGAAGATGATGGCGTAACCTTAAACGTAACACTATCAAGAGAAGAGTTAGCTAATTTAGTTGGAACCGCTACAGAATCGTTGATTAGAATTTTAAGCGAATTTAAAAAAGAAGGTTTTTTGGAGTTAGAACAAAAGAAAATAAAGATTATAGATGAATTGCATTTATATGCTACTGCTCATTTGTATGATTGATAGGACTTGAAAATTTTCTTAAATACATGATAATCATCATATTTTAAAAAATAATATAGTGTCATCTTTGCATAGAAAATATTACAAAGAGTGGCACAACCAAAAGCAATTTCTCAAAAGATTCATTGTTATCATTGTGGAGACGTTTGTCAAAACACTGTCATTCAATACGATGAAAAAGATTTTTGTTGTAGTGGATGCCAATCTGTTTTTCAAATACTCTCAGAAAATAATTTGTGCAATTATTATGCAATCACACACAATCCTGGAGCCTCTCAAAAAAATACCCACACCACTAGTTATTACGATTTTTTAGATGATCAATTGACTATTGAAAAATTAATTAAATTTAGAAATGCTACAGTTGTCTATGTAAATTTTACTATTCCGCATATGCATTGCAGTTCTTGCATTTGGTTGCTAGAGAATATGTGCAAACTCAATGAGGGGATCTCTTCTTCAAAAGTAGATTTTTTGCAAAAACAATTGCAATTAGTATTTGATGAAGAAAAAATTTCAATGAAAGAAATAGTCATTTGGTTGAAAAAAATTGGATACGAACCCAATTTGTCATTAGAAGATTTATCCGCCAAAGAAACAAAAAAATCAAATCGATCTCAACTATATAAAATAGGAATTGCTGGGTTTTGCTTTGGAAATATTATGATGCTGAGTTTGCCGCATTATTTTTCCGAAGGGCATTTTTTTGCCGATGGAATGCTTAACAAGCTATTTAATTATTTAACTGTCGCATTATCATTACCTGTTTTTTTTTATTGTGCCGAAGCGTTTTTTATAAGTTCATACCAAATCATAAAACAAAAGAAAATCAATATCGATGTGCCCATCACGTTAGCGATTGTGATTGCGTTTATCGTCAGTTTGGTATTAACATTTGTCTACAATAAGTTAGGGTATTTAGATAGTATGTCAGGAATCGTATTTTTTATGTTGTTAGGTCGTTTCTTTCAAAACAAAAGCTACAATTACTTAACTTTTCAAAAAACATTTGCTTCTTATTTGCCAATTGCAGTAAACAAAAAAATAAATGGGATTGAAAAAAGCACTCCATTAACCCAACTAAAAGTTGGAGATGAAATTGTAACTCGACATTTAGAAGTGGTGCCAGCAGATGCTATTTTAATGGATGAAAATGCTTGGTATGATTATAGTTTTGTAACCGGAGAAAGCAATTGGATTGAAAAACATCGGGGCGAAACTATTTATGCCGGGGCTATTCAACAAAGTACAGCCACGATTTTAAAAGTATCAAAAAAACCCACACAAAGCTATATTACTGATTTGTGGAATAGTAATCAGCAATTAAAGTTTCAATCAAACACAGTTTTGACAACAGAAAAAATAAATATTTATTTTTCAGCAATAGTTTTAGGGCTTGGTATTTTGTCTATGATTTACTGGTCCATTAAAGGGCAATATGCTGTAGGATTAACGTCATTAATTACTGTTTGGATCGTAGCCTGCCCCTGTGCATTGTTATTAAGTAGCACATTTACCTATGGAAATATTTTAACTATACTTGCTTCCAATGGATTGTATATTAAAAATGCAGCTGTTTTAGAAAGAATGAAAAAAGTAAATATATTGGTATTTGACAAAACAGGAACCATAACCGAAACAAGCGCATCTAATGTTGATTTTATAGGTAGGGATTTAATACATGATGAGCAAACATTAGCCTATTCATTAGCTTTTCAATCTACCCATCCGTTAAGCAGAGCCATTGTAAATTATATTGAAATCAATGAACTATTTTCAGTTGAAAATTTTAACTCAATCAATGGAAAAGGAATCGAAGGTATGATTGACGGTAAAAAAATAATGTTAGGGTCAGCGAATTGGGTGGGCGTTACAAAAGAAAATAAATTCAACTATTCGACCGTATTTTTTAAAATTAATGATGAAATTGTAGGCTATTTTGAAATTAAAAATAAATACAGAGCCGGCATTACTGAATTGTTGAATTCTTTTAAACAACACTATGACATCCATTTGCTCAGTGGAGACAATCCTGTAGAAAAAGAGAATTTAGAAAAAATATTTACCAATAGTTCAACATTAAATTTCAATCAAACGCCAGAACAAAAAACAGCGTACATTAAAAAATTACAAGATGAAAATAAGGTGGTCATGATGATTGGTGATGGCTTAAATGATGCCAATGCATTCGAAAAAAGTGATGTCGGAATGGCGGTATTAGAAGATGAAAATAATTTTTTACCAAGCTGCGATGTTATTCTTTTAGCAAATAAAATGAATAAATTAAACGCTTTCATGCAATTTATAGGAACTGCAAAAATAATTTTAATTAGCTGTTTTTTAGTTTCTGTGATTTATAATGTAGTAGGATTAAGTTATGCGATGCAAGGAAAATTAACTCCTGTTGTGGCTGCAGTTTTAATGCCTATAAGCACTGTAAGCATTGTAGGCATGAGTTTTTTGTTATCTCGATACTTTGCAAAACGTAATAATTTGAGTTTATGATATATATCATAGGGCAAAATAAGAATACCTTTTTTTAAAAATTTAATTTTGTCCTCAAGAAAAATAGAAACTAAAAAAGATAATGAGCGTAATGATAATTTTAATTGTGTGTAGTTTAGGAATAGCCTCTTTTTTTTTGGTACTATTTATTTTGAGTACTAAAAATGGACAATTCGACGATACACATACGCCTTCGGTGAGAATGTTATTTGACGACGAAAATGATAACCAACAAGAAATTATATAAAAATTAAAAACATGGCTTTAGAAACATTCAATTACGACAACAGATCGGTCAAAAACTTTGCATATGCAACAATGTTATGGGGGTTTGTAGGTATGCTAGTGGGAGTAGTAGCTGCATTTCAGCTTTACTTCCCTCAATTAAATTTTAATCTTCCATACACCTCGTTTGGAAGAATAAGACCTGTGCATACCAATGCCGTTATTTTCGCTTTTGTAGGAAACGGAATTTTTATGGGCGTTTATTATTCATTACAACGCTTATTAAAAGCGCGTATGTTTAGTGATGTGCTAAGTAAAATTCATTTTTGGGGATGGCAATTAATTATTTTGTTAGCAGCCGTTTCGTTATTAGCAGGGATGACCACTGGTAAAGAATATGCTGAATTAGAGTGGCCAATTGATATATTAATTGCCTTAATATGGGTAGTGTTTGGAATTAATATGTTTGGAACAATTTTAAAAAGACGTGAAAAACATTTGTATGTTGGTATATGGTTTTACATAGCCACTTTTGTAACTATTGCAATTTTACATATTGTAAATTCAATAGAAATACCTGTAACATTATTCAAATCATATTCTTGGTATGCAGGAGTTCAAGATGCTTTAGTTCAATGGTGGTATGGCCATAATGCGGTGGCTTTCTTTTTAACAACACCTTATTTAGGAGTCATGTATTATTTCTTGCCAAAGGCTGCTAATCGTCCAGTATATTCGTATAGATTATCTATTGTTCATTTTTGGTCTCTGATATTCTTATACATTTGGGCTGGGCCTCACCATTTATTATATACTTCATTGCCAGATTGGGCACAATCATTAGGAACTGTATTCTCAATTATGTTATTAGCTCCATCATGGGGTGGAATGTTTAATGGATTATTAACGCTTCGGGGTGCTTGGGACAAAGTTCGAGAAGATGCCATTTTGAAATTTTTAGTGGTAGCCATTACAGCTTATGGAATGTCAACATTTGAAGGGCCATTATTGTCTATTAAAAGTGTAAATGCAGTCTCTCACTTCACCGATTGGACAGTTGCGCACGTTCATGTAGGAGCTTTAGGATGGAATGGTTTCATGACATTTGCAATGTTGTATTGGTTAATGCCTCGATTGTTCAATACAAAAATTTATTCTTCTAAATTAATGAATACCCACTTTTGGTTAGGTACTTTAGGCATCTTATTATATGCAATTCCAATGTATTGGGCTGGCTTCTCTCAAAGTTTAAGTTGGAGCGAATTTACACCAGATGGAACGCTTCGATATACTTTCATGGATACGCTATTGCACATTAAAGTATTATATCTACTAAGAGCATTAGGAGGTACTATTTATTTATCTGGTTTCATAGTAATGCTTTATAATTTAATTAAAACTATAAAATCAGGAAGTTTAGTAGCTGAAGAACAGGCTCAAGCTCCTGCCTTAGTAAATGTAGAAGTTGGTAAAGAAGGTGAACATTGGCATCGTTGGATTGAAAGAAGACCAATACAAATGTTAGTAATCAGTTTAGTGTTAGTTGCCATAGGGGGTTTAGTTGAGTTAATTCCTACTTTTTTAGTAAAATCAAATATCCCTACAATTGCCAGTGTTAAACCATATACTCCACTTGAATTATACGGACGTGATATTTATATAAGAGAAGGTTGTTATAACTGTCATTCTCAAATGATTCGTCCATTCCGTCATGAAACTGAACGTTATGGAGAATACTCAAAAGCAGGAGAATTTGTATATGATCATCCTTTTCAATGGGGTTCAAAAAGAACAGGTCCAGATTTGGCACGGGAAGGTGGTCGTAATCCTGATTCATGGCATTTCAAACACATGTATGAGCCAGAAAGAATTTCAACAGGATCTATTATGCCAAGATATACTTGGTTATATACAGATGAAATTAACACGACTACTTTAGAAGTAAAAATTAATGCCATGAGAACAATTGGGGTTCCTTATGAAATAGGCTATGAAAAAATCGCCAAAACAGATTTAGAAACTCAAGCAAAAACAATAGCTGATAATTTATTGCTAGATGACGATGTTCAAAAAATGATGAAAGTAGATAATCTTACTAAAATAGAAAATAAAGAAATTATTGCTTTAATAGCTTATTTACAACGACTTGGTACGGATATTAAAAATGCTCCTGTAGCACAAAAATAATTTAGACATGAAATTTATTAATTATTTAAAAAATATAGAAGGCGTTGGTATTTATCCATTAATTTCTCTGATAGCATTTTTTACCTTTTTTGTATTGCTCCTAATATATGTAGTAAAAGCAGATAAGGATACATTAAATGAAATAAAAAACATTCCATTTGAAAAATAAAAAAACAGTATG
>JBILBN010000137.1:0-2897 GCA_044353665.1 Chitinophagaceae bacterium
TGGTAAAGTCATTTTTTCCGAAGATAAAATCATTTTAGATTACTTTTTTACCAGTGTTTTTGTGTTGGATAGGAACTTAAATATTTTGAATTACTCCATTTTAAATGATAAGGCGAATGGGATTGCTTTAATGGAGCACAAAAGTTTAGGTACGCTATTTTGCACTAGCAAAGGGAATTTTAAATTACAAGGAAATTCTTTCGTGCCAATGGGGAAACAAAGCAATTTGAATGAATTTAGTTTTTTTAATTTCACAAGTGATGGTAAACCCTTTTTTGTCAAGAACTTTAAAGAACCAGTAATGCCTTTTTATAAAGGAAATTACGTTTTTTCCTTTGATAAAATTCAAAATACCGAAGTAAGGACGATTTTTCATTTAGGAAAGGACTACTGGTTAATTGGAACGAATCAAGGAATTTATAAACTGAATCTTGGAAAAAGGTTTAATTCCCAAATTCAAGATGCTTTTTTTGAAGATGATCAAATACGTGTAAGGCGTAAAATAATCGAATTTCAGGAAAAACTTTACTTATTGGGATTCCCGGGAATTGTAGAATTTGATTTAAAAAATAATTCACAAAAATTCATTACGCAAACAAAGCGAGAATTAACGAATTATGATGCGATTTTAATTGACAATCATATTTTAGCGACTTCTGAAGGAAAGGGGGTTTGGAATTTCGATTTAAAGTCAAATTCGTTAAGCAAAATCAAATCCAAATACATACGTGAAAATGCTTTTTTTAATTGTGTTAAACAAAAAGAAAAAAATCTGTTATTATTTGGAGGAAAAGGTGAGCTTGTTTTTTTTGATATTCTTTCTAAAGAATCATTTCGATTAAATTTTAGCGATCAAATTGATGTTTACGATATTGAATTTTTAGGAAAATCGAAAGAGATAATTCTTGCAACAAATAAAGGTCTTTTTTCATTTCGTTTAGCATCAAGTGATTTAGCTAATAGGTCTGTGCAAATTAAATTAACAAAAAGAGCTAAATTAGATTGGAATATAAAGGATATCTTAGTTAGCCGCGATAAAAAATCTTTATTTGTGGCGTCCGATAATGGGTTATTTAAACTTGGTATTGATTTAAAAAAAATTGAGAGACGCTATTTCAAGCACCATGAAATTTCAAATTCGAAGGTAACGGGTTTATTGGAGGATAATCAAGGTAGAATTTGGGCTTCAACTTATTCCGGGTTAACCTGCTTTGATTCTAGATTGAATATGCGTTATTTTATTTCAGATAAGCATGGGTTGTGTAACTCAGAATTTAACTACAAATCATTTGAACGTTTAGCGGATGGTCGATTGATTTTTGGAGGATTATATGGTTATGATATTATTGATCCAAAATCGTTTGATTTTAATAGTTCACCGACAAAAATAATTTTTTCCGGTTATAGAACTGAGAAAGAAGGTGAAAGACAACAATTTGAACATAAAAAGGGTTCCAATATTGAATTCAACACCAGTGAGGAGAATTTGCTCTTGTATTTCAGTACAACTGACTTTAACAATGCAGAAATGTATTCCTTCGAATACAAAATTAATGATGGTGAGTGGCTGCAACTAACTAACAACAATGTGCTTAGTATTTCGGATTTGAAAGGCGGAAATAATAAATTACACATTCGATTAAAGGATTCTTTTTCAAATATTTGTGATGTTAAGGAATACGCGATAAATGCTAAAATACCTTTTTATTATGAGCTTTACTTTTATATATTTATTTCGATTTTAATTGCAACACTCAGTTTCTTAGCTGTATATTACTTTAACCAAATGCGCCGTGTGGAAGTTGAAACAAAAAAACGAATTTCAATGGACCTCCATGATGAAACAGGGACAATCTTAACACGTGTCTTATTAATGTCAAAAAGTGAGTCTACAATTGTAAAAAATTTGGACGTTTTCCAATCAAGTTTGAAAGAAGCCTTGTTTAGTTTGCGTACATTTATGGATTCTCTTTCAGGTAAAAAAAGCTATTTATCCGATCTAATTATTGAGCTAAAAGAGTTTATGTCAATAAGTTTCCGTGGGACGAATATTTCCGCTCAATTATCTTCTGAAAAAATTGAAAATATTTGGCTTAGCGCTGAACTATATAGAGATATTAAACTTTGTATGTATGAGGCAATTCAAAATACGTTGAAGCATTCCGATTCTGGTAAGTTTGATGTAAAGATTTATCAAAAAAATTCATGTTTATTCATTGAAATAAGTGATAATGGCGAAACTAATTTTTCGCTGGAGGAAGTGGAGGAAAAAGGGAATGGTTTCAGAAATTTTCAAAAAAGAACAAAACGACATAATGGTTCAGTAAAAATTGAGCTAAAAGGTGAAAAGAAATCCGTACATTTATTTTTTGAATTTCCGTTAAAATAATGATTTATGAAAAAGACAATTTCTGTTATTGAAGACGATGTATTATTAGCTAATTTAATGAAAGAGAAAATCAATGAATCGTCTAATTATCAATGTATTGATATTTTTAATTCAGCGGATAAATTTTTGAATAAAGCAAAAGAAACAGACATTGTATTATTGGATATAATGCTCGGTGCTTCAAATGGACTTGATGCCATAAAATCGATTTTGACTAAATTTCCAAAATCTTCCGTTGTAATGAATACAATAAAAGATGACTCTGAAACAATTTTTACTTCGCTTCAATTAGGAGCTTCGGGATATATTGACAAACAAAGTTTTGATTTAAATTTTGAAGAAGTTTTTCAAGCTATTGAAAACGAAGGTGCATATATGACGCCGAAAATTGCAAAAAAAGTTATTGACTATTTTCATGCACCTAAAAAAAGAACCAATCCTTTTGAAATGCTTACCGCTCGTGAAAGCGATATTGCTGAAGGTATTTTGGATGGGCTCAGTTATCAGC
>JBILBN010000138.1:0-2847 GCA_044353665.1 Chitinophagaceae bacterium
AATCACTCAACAACCATTAGGAGGTAAAGCGCAGTTTGGAGGTCAACGTTTTGGTGAGATGGAGGTTTGGGCTGTAGAGGCTTACGGTGCTGCAAATATCTTACAAGAGTTATTAACGTTGAAATCTGATGATATCACAGGTCGTGCTAAAACGTATGAAGCGATTGTTAAAGGTGATAATCTTCCAAAACCTGGTATTCCAGAATCATTCAATGTATTGGTTCATGAGTTAAGAGGTTTAGGATTAGATTTACATTTTGGAAATCAATAATCTTTTAAATAAGTATACAAAAAAACCACTAACGAAAGTTGGTGGTTTTTTTGTTATAATTAATTTTCAGACTTCTTTAGAATATGATTTGTATTCACTAAAGAGCTCATTTTTTTAAATAAAATGGGTAGTTATTTTAAACGAAAAAATAGAGTTTTCGTTTTGCTATCAAATTAAAATCTGTATTTTTCAACACTCAAATAAAACAGGAATGTAGTTTATTTATCAACAGGATTTGCAATTATCATTTCATAAAACAATCTAGCTTCAGTGCTTAGCGTAGTTACATCAAATACTACAGTTGGAAGAATATCGATGAGTGCATTAATTCGTCCTTCGAGGGTAAGAAATTTATTAATAACTGCAACTTTTTTATCTTGCAATACACAATATCCACTGTGAAAGTTGCCTTTCTCATAGCGAATCGTGTATTTCATTTCGTCATAAAGTTCATCAAATTTTTTAAGTGTGGCAGGTGTATACTTTAAACTCATATATTTGCGTTATATAAAAATAATACTTAATTAAGATGGCTAAATTACTGAAAAAGAAGGTTCTATTTTTTTTATTAACGTTTAACTTATTCACACAGTTTGCGAATGCACAATACTATGAGCCTACCAGTCTCTTTTATGCAGGCGTCTTGGGGGGCTTTAATTTTTCGCAAGTAGATGGAGATAACTTTGCAGGTTACCATAAAGCGGGGTTTAATGTTGGAGGTGTGTTGTTTATGAAAATAGGAGAGCAGTTTGCCCCTAGTTTAGAGCTTTCGTATGCTCAAAAAGGAAGCCGTGCTGGAAATAATCAAGCGGCATTGGCAAATGACAAACAAACCACCTTGCTCAAATACAGAATCAATTTGAATTACGCCGAAATGCCAATTCTCCTAAACTATTTTGAAGAACGAAAAAGTAATTTCGGCGCTGGTTTTGCAGTAGGCTATTTAATTGGCAGTAAAGAAAATTATTCTACAAATACGGGCATCACCTATGAGCAAGATGCTAAATTATATCCGTTTAAAAAATTGGATATAAATTTTGTTTTAAACGGCAACGCACACTTGTGGCAAGGTTTTTTTATTAATTTACGATTTAATTATTCTTTACTTTCCATCAGAAATAACGGAAATAGTTTAACAGGTAGAACCCAACAGTTCAACAATGTTTGGACCACTCGAGTTCTATATATGTTTTAATCAATGATGAAATTAGTTCGCATTTTTTTTATTTTTGTTTTTATTGCCTATTCACCTTTAGTGATTGCTCAAAAATTAATGCAAGAAATAACGGTGAGTTTGCCAATGCATGAAGCCAACGAACCCACAATTGCAATTGATCCTACAAATAAATTAAACATTATTATTGCCACCAATACCAACCATATTTACTGTACGAAAAATGGTGGGAAAAAATTCAAACATTACATCGCTAAAAGCAGTTTGGGTGTTTATGGCGATCCAGTGTTGATGTTTGATAAAAAAGGAATTTGTTATTATGTGCATTTAGCGGAAGCAAAAAATAAAATTTGGCCAGCATTTTTTGATCAAATTGTGGTGCAAAAAAGTATCAATAAAGGAAAGTCATTTGACGATGGAATAGGCATTGGTAAAAACGGGAAAATGCAAGACAAAGCTTGGCTAAGCATACAAAACAATCAACTCAATGTTAGCTGGACCGAGTTTGATCAATACGGCAGTGCAGCAAAAACCGACTTCTCCCGAATACTGTTTTCAG
The DNA here is from genome assembly GCA_044353665.1 of Chitinophagaceae bacterium. Classification (GTDB taxonomy): domain Bacteria; phylum Bacteroidota; class Bacteroidia; order Chitinophagales; family Chitinophagaceae; genus OLB11. The sequence continues at coordinate 2,005 of JBILBN010000138.1, forward strand.
CCATTAAAAACAACAGCGCTACCCAACCGGTGCAAGTAAACGATATCAATGGAAATTGCATCGACAGCGACAGCACCATGGAAGGAGCGACCACCTGCGTAGGCAACCAAGGCGAAATTTATATGGCTTGGGCTGGCAACGAAAAACTCTATTTCGATAAAAGTTTCGACAATGGAAAAACCTGGGGCACAGACCATATAATTGCGCAAACACCAAAAGGATGGGATTTAACCTTGCCCGATTTTTACAGAACCAATGGCATGCCTTTTTTAGCCATCGATAAAAATCAAACGCTCTACTGTTGTGCTGCATTTGAAGAAAATAACATCAACCGAGTATTCGTATTTGAAAGCAACAACAAAGGTGAAGCTTGGCAAAAAACCAATTTCCCTTTGTTAGACTCTACTACTCAATACATGATGCCACACGCTTATATGGACGAAACCACTGGCAATTACTATGTGCTTTATTATGGTGTAAAAAATGGATGGATAGATGTATATTTAAGTTATAAACTACAAAATACGGCCGAATTTAAAACCATTCGCATCAACGAAAAGAGCAGTCAAGTGCCAAATAAAGAAATTTTCTTTGGCGATTATATCAACGTTTGTGCAATTGGGAATACAATTGCCATGGTTTGGACTGAAGCCACCAAATACACTACAGTAGTAAAGTTCAGAAAAATGATACTAGAATAAAATAAACTATCGGTTGGTGTCTCACCAACCGAAATAAGCAGTTTGATGAGAAACCAAATTAAACTATCGGTTTACTATCGGTTAGTGTCTCACCAACCGAAATAAGCAGTTTGATAAGAAACCAATCTGTAGGAAATTTTAC
>JBILBN010000139.1:0-2827 GCA_044353665.1 Chitinophagaceae bacterium
ATACCTCCTAACTGAATAAAACCTCCATAAGCACCCACATATAAACCTTTACATTTTATATATACTTTTCTTCCAATTGGATAATCACTGTATAAACCGGAAGATTTTCCTATCAATACCGTAATTCCACTTGTGCTATCTTGCACAATGATTTGTTTGTAAAAACTACCTGAACGGTCATCCGCTACAACAATCCCAGAAATGATTAAATCTTGGTCGATCATTACAGGACCTAAATTAACGTCATACATCTGCTTAATTTGCCATATTGATGCATTAACGGTTAACCCTGGATCATAAGTTGAATTATCAGGAGGTGCATCAAAATCTTTTTTAACACATGATGTAATTAATAGCATAGAAAGTGCTACAAGTGCTAATGATGAGAATATTATTTTTTTCATGTTTATTATTATCTATTTTTAATGTTATTGTTTATTTTATTTTAGAATCTCAACACACAATTAATGAAATAAGTAGTCCCTAACGCGTATGCATACTTAGGACCAAATGTATTTTGATCTCTTTCTAATCGAGACGTTCTTAAATTTTCAAAGCCATATAATTGGATGTCTTTATTATTTAAGATATTGTTTACTCCAATATTAATATTGAAGAAATAATTACTAGGTACTTTTTTCAAATATTTGTTTACTTTCCAAGATTTTCCAAACATCGCATCTACCGTAAATACATTGTTTAATTTTTTTTGATCTAACAAATTGTGCCATAATGGAGAATCATAAGGAACATTATCGACACCCGATTTTGTTCTCATACTTGGTGCGAAATCCATCCAATTGTTGGCTAAATAATTGGCGGTTAAAGTAGCAAACCAAAAACGCTTATTTCTGTAATTCAAATTTGCTTGAAGCGCAGTTTGTGGTCCAGATGGGACATTGTAATTCTTAATATATAATGTATCAAATGCTTTTGGATTATCTGCTGTTGCAGATGTATCATTATCTACATTTATATAACTATATGGTCTAGATGTATAAAATGCTTGAGTGAATGCAGCTGCTAAATTTACAGACAAACTTGGCGTTACTTTAATTTCTGTACCAAACTCTAAACCTGTATAACGTTTATTAATTCCTTGGATAACTAGATTAGCGAATGAATTACTTACTTCTACATTATTCACCGGTCCGCTAATATAATATCTTTTAATATCGGTTGCATTTTGAACATCGGTAGCAAAAAAAGTAACTCTTGCTTTAATGTTTGGAGATCGTAATAAATATCCAGCCTCCATGCTATTTACTTTTTCTGCAACAGGGTTAGAAATTATTGAGTTTCTTGTTCTTGCAGAAATAATTACATTATCTACAAATGGTGCTCTTGTTCCAGTAGAACCATTGATGTATAAATAGTTACGACCATTTAATTTATAGGTAAAACCTCCTTTAGCTCTTCCAACTAAGAAATTGATTTTTTTAGAATCTCCTAAAGAGTTATCGGCATATAACCCATTTTTATAATTACCAGTTCTGTAAAAATTATTATAACCCATTTCACCTGCTACAAAGAAATCAAATTTGTTGTAATTAAAAACACCTTGCACAAATAAGTTTGCTTTTTGGAAGTGAATATTGTAATCATATCCATATTTATCGCCTTCTTTAACAATATTCGTTGTTGCATTCAAATCATTTTGATCAAATCCTCCACCGTTTCCGAATGTTCTTGATGCAAACTGGTTGATATTTTCCCAATATTCACCTCCCATTAAATCAGCAACTCGTTGAAAATTATGATTGTTTTGATTTTGATAACTTAAGCCTGCATGAAAAATAGCATGATTAGAAATTACAGTTTGTAAATTAATATTTGCATTTAATTTTTTAGATGCTTCTACATTTTCATTTACGATGTAAACTGAGCGTTTGTAACCCCCTATCACATTGTTTCTATTGGCTTCGTAAAAATGATCCCAGTTAATTTGCATTTTAGAAGGGTCTTGAGCAAAATCTTGTAAAATAGAATCTTTTTCATGTTGAGATTCGTAATAACTCGGCAAATTTTTATAATAATCAGGACGAGGATCTGCATTGTTAAACCAATCTAATCCTGTTTGAGCAGTTTCTCCAAATTGATACGATATAGCAGAATTCAAGGTAGTTTTACTGTCTATTTTGTAATCATGTGATAAAATAAATAAAGGCTGATGTGTTTTTAAAATTCTTGAATTTCTAACTTCCCCATTTTGATAACCCCAGTTTGGATTATAATAATTAGAACCAGCTATGTCAAAAACTTCTTTTGTTGCAGGTCCATTCTTACCTCTTCTTATAGGTGCACCAACTGCCATCAAACTGATACCATGTTTTTTAAATCTTTTTTCAATCGCTCCAAAATATCCATAAGCATCATAAAAAGTTCCTGCAATAGGTCCTTCATTTGCCCATCTTTTTGAGAACGATAAAGAATAAGCCCATCCTTTTTTACTTAAACCAGAATTGTGCGTCAACATGATTCTGTTTCTGTAAGAACGATTAGTAGCAGTATACGTAAATCTTGTTCCTTTACGTTGGTTTGATGCAGAAGCATCTAAATTGGTATTTTGTCCAAGACCACCAAAATTAACTTCATTAGGTGCTAAACCCAATGTTTGACTTCTACCTCTAAATACGTCATTTAATCCACTCCAAGAATTGAAGAAAACACCTCCTTCTTCTAAATCATTCATTGGAACGCCATTTAAAAACAACATATTATTGTCGTTTTCATATCCTCTTGGACGAAAAAAATATTGCCCCCAACCAAAAGTAGCTGCCGATAAATAGGGATCTCTTGAAGAATTTAAAACACTTGAAACACTTTG
>JBILBN010000140.1:0-2814 GCA_044353665.1 Chitinophagaceae bacterium
TGGCGTATTTTTCTACATCATCCATGTACGATGCAATCAATGATTCGTAATATGGTTTTAAAGCTTTTAAATCTTTTCTTTTGGCATATTCTTTCACAATTTCGGGCATACCACCTATGAGTGCAAAGGTTCTAAATAAAGACAATAATTTATCGTGTGCATAATCATTTAAAGGAATGGTGTTATATTGTTGAATAGCCGCTTCTTCATTGATTGCTCTTAAAAATTCTATGAAAGTAAATGGCCTCAACACCATATACTCTACCCTACCAACAGGAAACGAATGTTGATTATCAAATAATATTTCGAGTAAAGAACCTGCAGCAATGACATAAATTTCTGGGAATAATTCATAGAAATAGCGCAATAAATTCATTGCTTCTGGCACTTCCTGAATTTCATCAATAAAAATGAGTGTTTTTTCTTTTTTTGAATAGAATTTATTTTTCAAAAAAAAGATACGTTCTATGAGTTTGTCCATATTCTCAAATTCATCAAAAGGAACACGGTCTTGTTTAAGTTCTAAATTCAGGTAAATATATTGATTAAATTCTTTACCAAACTCATGCACAGAAGTTGTTTTGCCTACTTGACGAGCACCTCTTAAAACAAGAGGCTTTTGCCCATTATTGGAAGCCCAAAATCGCATTGCATTTAGTATATTTCTATCAGTCATGTCACAAAGTTAGGGTAAATTATTTAATTATTTGTCACAAAGTTAGGGTAAATTATTTAATTATTTGTCACAAAGTTAGGGTGAAATAATTATTTATTCATATGTTCATTGAATATAGACACTATATCATTAAGTTGATTTGCAGTTACACCGTTTAAGATTGATTGATTGTCTCTATTATTAAAAACTAGTTCTATTCGTATTAAATCTTTTGTAATCATAAATTAAAGTATAAACATACATAATTTAAAAAAATCAAACCTAGAAAATAAATTCTACAAGAAAAGCTGAAAAAAGTTAATTACTTACCTGGTGCTATCGCCGTTTGAGATGAAGAAAGATTAAGACCTCGACCTCAAAAAAAATAAATACCCTATTTGCAATTCAACATTAATCATTCAACTTAAATCATTAATTTTGAAACATGTCAGACCACATAGAAGTGATAGGTGCTAGGGAGCACAATTTGAAAAATATTGATGTTAAAATTCCGAAAAATAAATTGACGGTAATCACTGGAATTAGTGGCAGTGGCAAGTCTTCGTTGGCTTTTGATACGATTCATGCCGAAGGACAACGTCGATATATGGAAAGTTTTTCGGCTTATGCTCGTCAGTTTGTGGGAAGCATGGAACGACCAGATGTTGACAAAATTGATGGACTTTCACCTGTGGTAGCCATTGAGCAAAAAACAACCAATAAAAGTCCACGTTCTACGGTTGGAACAGTAACTGAAATTTATGATTTTTTACGATTATTATTTGCAAGAGCTGGTGAAGCATATAGTTATAATACTGGAAAAAAAATGGTTCGTTATTCTGAGGAAGAAATGTTAGAACTCATTTTTGATTTATTTAAAGGAAAAAAAATTTTAGTACTTGCGCCAATAATTAAAGGTCGCAAGGGTCATTACAGAGAATTGTTTGAACAACTGCGAAAGCAAGGCTATTTAAGGGTTAGAGTAGATGGAGAAGTGTTGGAATTGAAAGAAAAAATGCAAGTAGACAGATACAAGGTGCATGATATTGAAGTGGTGATTGATCGATTAACCGCTGATAAAAATTCATCGCAACGCTTGGTAGAGAGTTTGCAAAGTGCCTTAAAAATAGGCAATGACCAAGTTATGATTTTAAACCATGATGATGCGAATGATGTTCGATTGTTATCTAAATTATTGATGTGTGCCGAAACAGGTATTTCGTATGACGAGCCTTCGCCAAATGCGTTTTCATTTAATTCGCCTTATGGTGCTTGTCCTCAATGCAAAGGACTTGGAACGGTTTATTCAATAGACATGAAGGCTGTAATGCCCGACCAATCTGTTTCTATTGCTGATGGCGGAATTGCGCCTCTGGGTTTGGCACGAGATACCTACATTTATCAGCAAGTGCTGGCTTTAGGTAAAAAATATAAATTTGATGTAAATAAACCGATTTCTTCGCTTTCAGAAAAAGCATTGAATATGGTTTTGTATGGTTCTGAAGATTCTAAAATAGACATGCCCATTGACATTGAAGAAGAAATGACAGAACTAATTCCTACTCAATTTGAAGGAATTGTAAATATGGTGATTCGTTGGTTTGGTGATACTAAAAGTGAACATGTAAAACAATGGGCAGAAAAGTATATGGTGGTGACCAATTGCCCTACTTGTGCAGGAGCACGATTGAAAAAAGAAAGTTTATGGTTTAAAATTGATGAAAAAAATATTTTTGAATTAAGCGAACTCAATTTATCTGAATTAAAAAATTGGCTGAAAGGAATTGAAAAACGATTGAATAAAAAACAAAATTTAATTGCCAAAGAAATCATTAATGAAATTAATGAACGCATTGATTTTTTATTGGAAGTTGGCTTAGATTATTTAACATTAAATCGAGTTTCGAGAAGTTTAAGTGGTGGAGAAAGTCAGCGTATTCGATTGGCAACGCAAATTGGTTCGAAGCTAAAAGGCATTACTTATATTTTGGATGAACCAAGTATTGGTTTACATCAACGAGATAATGAACGACTAATTAAAGCATTAAAAAGCTTACGAGATGTAGGCAATACCGTTATTGTGGTGGAACATGATAAAGATATTATGTTGTGTGCCGACCACTTAATTGATGTAGGGCCGGGCGCAGGAAGGTTTGGTG
>JBILBN010000088.1:0-9604 GCA_044353665.1 Chitinophagaceae bacterium
AAATCTTTGAAACGAGCATAATTAAAATTTGAATAAAATTGATGCTGAATTCCAAACATGGGTTTAAATAAAATGATTTTTTCAGTACTGTCAATTATTGTGGTATCGTATTTCCCTAAAAAATAATTTTGTGTAAAGTTCAACGAAACATTTCTATAATAATTTGAAACGGTTGAACGATTTAAAGAATAAGCATCTATAGCAACAGGAATTAATTTATTATTGGTATAAAAAGGATTCGTCAAAAATGTATCTGATTGTATCCCTCCATTTTCATCTTGTTGCAGTTTATTATAATTAAAACTTCCATTGAAACTATACCGATTATTATTTGATAAATAATTTGTCGTAAATGAGGCATTATCATGATTAACCCCTTGATTTATATAGTTTCCAGGCGAACCAATTTTTCGATAGTTTATTGCAAAATTCCAATTGGGCTTAATATTCTGAGTATGTAAAATATCAATCATCTGCTCCAACTTCGAACCCATTCTGTAATAAATATCGGTGTAAGGCCGAGTTGTGTTGTACCATTTTCGATTGTCTGGTGTAAACAAATAAGGTTGCATACTTTCAATTCCAAAGGCAACATTTGCTTTCATTGAAGGAGAAAAAAGCAATGATTTTTGAGCAGTTCCAAAATTGCCTAAATCAATTTGCCAAGCATTTAAAACAGGATTTCTATTTATGAAAGAAATACTCGTATCTAACAATTGTCGAGTGGTATCGGCTAATGTATAGGAGCAAATTACAATTCGATCATCTGTTATTGATTGTTTCTTTTTAGAAGTATCGGCAATGCCATTTTGAGTTGTTGAAAATGCTGAATTATTATTGTTTGAATTGTTTAAAAGTTGAGCATGCAATATATTCTCATAAAATATTGTAAAAACAATACTCAATATGATTATTTTAAATATAAAAGTTTTTTGAATGCGCACAAAAATAATTAGAACTCAAAAGTAATTCAAGACAGTCTATATTTCTCCTAATAATTCCTTAAAGATTAAAGCCATTTTAGGTGCCGCAATATTGGCAGCTTCCAAAACTTCTTCATGTGTAATCACATTCATTTCATCTCGAATGCCTAAATCGGTTACCACACTCATTCCAAAAACTTTCATACCACCATGAATAGCAACAATTACTTCAGGAACGGTGCTCATTCCAACGGTATCTCCACCAATTACATGCAGCCATTGATATTCTGCTTTTGTTTCAAATGTAGGCCCTTGCAAACCAATGTATACGCCTTCATACACCAAAATATCATTTTTTTCAGCAATTGCTTTTGCTTTTGAAATCAATGCTAAATTATATGGTTCAGTCATATCTGGAAAACGAACTCCAATGGTTTCATCATTTTGACCACGTAAGGGATGTTCAGGAAACAAATTTATGTGATCATTAATAATCATCAAATCTCCTACTTTAAATGACTTGTTCATTCCTCCAGCAGCATTTGAAACCATCAATAATTCGCAGCCTAATTGCTTCATTACCCGCACAGGAAATGTTACTTCTTGCATATTGTAGCCTTCATAATAATGGAAACGGCCACTCAACATCACCACTTCTTTACCATTTAATTGTCCAAATAATAATTTTCCACCATGCCCTTTTACGGTGCTTGTTGGAAAATTTGGAATATCTTCATAACTCAAGGAAAGGCTTACTTGCAAATCATTTACTAAACCGCCTAACCCACTCCCTAAAATAATTCCAGCTTGTGGTTTTGTGTTTGTTTTCGATTGAATAAAAGCTACCGTTTCGTTCAATTTAGCTACATCTAAATTTTTCATTGTAAAATTCTAAAAATTTTAAATCCCAAATTCCAAAAAAAAAATTCAATAGAGAATTTCTACATTTAAAAAGCAGGATAGTTATTTTAATATTATGTATTAATTAATTGATTATTGTAATTAGATATTTTTGTTGTTATTGATGACATTATTTTTCGTAGTTGATCTGCTTCATCTAACAAAAAATCTCGTTCATCTGATTCATCAAAATGATTGAGCCAATAAATAGTTTCTTTAGCTTCTTTCTTTGCTATTCTGGTTCTAAAAAGTAATTCATCTTCCCCTAATTTCTCATTGGCTTCAATATAGTTAGCACCGATAGAAGAAGCTGAACGAATAACTTGTGAAATATAATCTTGATGAATAATATCTTGCTTTATATTGCTACAAAAGGATTTTACATTTAGAGAAAACTCCAAACATCTATTTTCTAATTCATTAAAACTATTTACTCTATTATTCATTTATTGATTTTTCTCTTTGAAATTTAACTTTCTCTTGGTACAATTTGCGCCATCAAATCGGCTTCGCAAACCAATTTATTACCAACATAAGCCGTACCTTTCATTTCGCAAATACCTCTTCTAATAGGAGATGTCAATTCTAATTTCATAATTAACGTATCGCCTGGAACCACTTTTTGTTTGAAGCGTGCATTATCTATTTTCAAGAAATAGGTATCAAATTTCTTCTCAGGTCCTCCTTGATTATTTAACACCAATACTCCACCCGTTTGTGCCAATGCTTCCAGAATTAATACCCCCGGAAAAATTGGATTATCAGGAAAATGTCCTGTAAACATGGGTTCATTAAAGGTAACATTTTTTACGCCCACTATATGTGTATCGCTCAACTCAATAATTTTATCCACCAATAAAAACGGGTAGCGATGAGGTAATAATTTTGAAACATAATTGCAATCAAAAATAGCAGGAACAGTGGGGTCATACACCGGGACGTCCAACATACTCTTGTTCTTTTTGATATACTCTTTTATTTTTTTTGCCAAAGCTACATTGGCTTTATGTCCTGGTCGATAACCAATAATATTGGCTTTTATAGGATAACCGATCAACGCTAAATCACCTACGATATCTAACAGTTTATGTCGAGCCGGTTCGTTTGAAAAATGCAATTGCAAATTATTCAAAATACCTTCTTGCACAACCTCAATATTGGGTTTATTAAAAATTGTTGCCAACTTAGCCAACTCTTCTTTTTCTAAAACTCGATCAACAACGACAATGGCATTGTCTAAATCGCCTCCTTTAATTAAATTATTATTGAATAAATATTCTACTTCATGTAAAAAACAAAATGTACGACATGGCGCAATTTCGGCTTTATAGTCTTTTAATCCTTTCAAATAAGCATGTTGCGTTCCAATAACGTTCGAATTAAAATCAATCATTGTTGTGATTTTATATTCGGTGCTTGGTGTGGCAACCATTTCTACATTTTTTTCATCATCCGTGTATGAAATATTAGTGTCAATGGATATGTAAATCTTTTTGGCATCTTGTGCCTCAATACCTACTTTTTCAATTTCATTTACAAAAGCACTGGCACTTCCGTCCATAATGGGAATTTCCTCACCTGTTAATTGTATCAATGCATTGTCAACACTCATTCCTACTAAAGCTGAAAGAATATGTTCAACAGTAGCTACTCGAACACCATTTTGTTCCAAAGTAGTTCCTCTTGACGTATCAACAACTAAATCTACATCTGCTTTTATGATGGGTTGGTTTGGTACATCTACTCGTTGAAATTTAAAACCAAAACCAGCACTTGCAGGTTTAACGGTCATTGTACATTTAACGCCAGTATGCAAACCAACGCCTTCCACAATAAATTCGCTTTTTAATGTATGTTGAACAGACGGACTCAATTCTTTATTCATTGTTATATACTAATTTTATTTATTATTTTTTAATTCATTCAACGCCTTTTCTACTGCATATATTTTCTTTTGCAAGTCGGGCAAATTTCGATAAACGATTTGGCTTTTCAACGACGATTTATAGTCATATGCAGGCGAACCCGTTAATGATAACCCTTTTTCTTTAATTTCTTTGGCTACTCCACTTTGCGCATTTATTTTAGTTTGATCAGCAATTTTTATGTGCCCAACAATACCAGCTTGTCCACCAATCATACAATAATTGCCAATTTTAGAACTTCCCGAAATACCAACTTGCGAAGCAATTACGGTTGCATTACCTACTTCTACATTGTGTGCTATTTGAATTAAATTATCCAATTTTGCACCAGCTTTAATCGTGGTAGAACCCATTGTTGCCCTATCGATTGTGCAATTTGCACCTATCTCTACATTGTTTTCAATGACCACATTTCCTATTTGAGGAATTTTTTGGAATGCACCATTTTCAAATGCAAAACCGAAACCATCGCTACCAATTACAGCACCTGCATGAATGATTACATGGTCACCAATTACACAATCTTTATATATTTTAACGCCTGCGTAAATAATTGTATTTTCTCCAATTTTTACATTATCTCCTAAATATGTATTCGGATAAATTTTAGCATTATTGGCCACAACCACATTTTCACCAAGATATGCAAATGCACCAATATATACTTTTTCACCCACTTTTGCAGTGGTCGAAATAAATGAAGGTTGCTCTATAATTTCTTTAGGTTTAGGGGCAGTGTGTTCTTCGTAGGTTTTTAATAACAAAGCAAAAGAAGCATAGGCATCTTTTACTCGAATTAATGTAGCCGAAACCTCTTTTTTCAAGACCAAGGTATCATTCACCAACACTACAGACGCTTTCGTTTTGTACAAAAAATCTTCGTATTTCGCATTGGCTAAAAAACACAAATCCCCTTCTTTACTGTCTTCAATTTTAGCGATGGAATTGACCATCGCTTGATCATTTCCAACTACTTCTCCCTGAACCAACATGGCTATTTGTTGAGCCGTAAACTTCATAAATTTTCTATTGTATATTTAATGTGCAATGTAGCAAATATAATGTTTTTTTATGGGCACAAGCAAACCCTCACTGATTAAGGTATTTTCCACCTTTGTAATTTCTTTAATTTCGCCCGTTTTAAACACAATTTTAATCTTCTCATCGCCAGCATTGTAAGTGCTGTTTGAGGTTACATCTTGTGTAAAATAATAGTCTAATAATAATTCATCCACCTTTAAATCATCCATTATTTTTGATTTAATTTCGGCAATTTCAGGTGCATTTGAATCGCTCAAAAATTTTACCTTAAACAATCGTCTATCCAATAATCTTGCCGACAAATCCGACAAAATTTTATCTTCATGCAAACGCCAAACCTTTAACGAAGCCACAATATCATAATCATCCAACGCTAAAAAGTATTGCAAACAAGCCGAATTGGTTTTAAAATCATCAAACGAAAACGGATTCGATAAAAAGAAATCTAAAAAAGGCGTGGCAAAAACAGTTTTCCCTTGCATGCGCAATTCTTTCGCACGTTTCAAAATATGTACCAACATCAACTCTGAGCTCAACACTGTTTTATGTAAATACACCTGCCAATACATTAATCGACGAGCAATTAAAAACTTCTCAATCGAATGAATGCCCTTTTCTTCTACCACCAATTCATCATTAACGACCGTCAACATTTTTATGATCCGATCATAACCAATTACGCCTTCCGAAACGCCTGTAAAAAAACTATCTCGAGCCAAATAATCCAATCGATCCACATCCAACTGACTGCTCACTAATTGATGCAAAAAATGCTTTGAATATTGATTGGTAAAAATAGCAATGGCTAGCGTCAATTGCCCATTCATTTCATGGTTTAATTGCTCCATAATTAATAACGACAATTGCTCATGATTGACATCCACAATGGTATGCTCCAAGGCATGCGAAAATGGCCCATGCCCAATATCGTGCAACAAAATAGCAATTTTCACCCCTTGTTCCTCTTCAGCCGAAATAGCAATTCCTTTTTGTTTCAATTCTTCAATGGCACGATGCATGAGATGATAGGCACCCAATGCATGATGCAACCGAGTATGCACCGCACCCGGATAAACCAAAAAAGCCAAGGCCATTTGTTTGATGCGTCTTAATCTTTGGAAAGCGGGATGCGAAACCAATTTAAAAATTAATTCATCCTCTATTGTAATAAACCCATGCACGGGGTCGTTAATTATTTTTCTCATGAAATACGAAGATAGCAATTTGTTGGTAGATGTACTAGCTGATAGCTGATACCGACAACTATTTTATGGAGTCGATAACTGAAACACGAATCGTCGAAAAAGACAAAGCCCCAATTTAAGATATATTCAAGAACTATTAGGGCATAAAAGCAGTAAGACAACAGAGATATATACCCATGTAAGTGTTTAAAATATTCAAAATATAAAAAGCCCATTCGATGAATTATAAAAAATGCTAATAATAAAATATTTACACTTTGATAGCATTTATGACTCAAAAACTCTATATTTGACAGTGATTGTGCCACAAATGTTAATGAACATTAACAAACGTGGCACATATATACAAGTTATATGCCATTTTACCAGACGACCGTGCTAAAAATCAACGATAAAAAAATATTGCGACTTTAAAATAAATTCCATACTTTTGGACAAAATTAGTCCGAATAAAATAATAGACAAATATGGAAGTAACATTTGGAGAATATATTAAGCAACGTAGAGGAGAATTAGGTTTTCCTTTAAGAAAAGTTGCTTCACACATAGACATTGACCCTTCAACACTTGGAAAAATTGAAAAAGACGAAAGATGCTTGAATTTAGAGCATTTGGACGGACTTTCAAATATTTTACAAACTGACAAAAAGACGCTTTTAAACTATCATTATTCAACAAGAATAGTTGGAGAACTTAAAGAATATCCACAATTTGAGGAAGTTTTAAGTATTGTTAGCGAACATTTACAAAATTATTCTACAAGCCAACAAAGCATAAAATTTGACAAAGATTGGAGAGAAAAAGAATTTTCAAATCCAAATGCGACAATAAAAATAGGAACAATGTTTTCTGGAATTGGAGCAATTGAATACGCTTTAAAAAGACTAAACCTTAATTCTGAAATTAAATTTGCTTGTGATATTGACAACTTTGCCAAACAAAGCTATTTTGCAAATTATGAAATTGGTGCAGAAAATTGGTATAATGATGTTTGCAACATTGATGGCAAAAAATACAAAGGCAAATTAGATTTATTAGTTGGAGGAAGTCCTTGTCAATCATTTTCAATGGTTGGAAAACGCAAAGGTTTTGAAGATACAAGAGGAACATTATTTTATGAATTTGCAAGAGTTGTTAAAGAAAGCCAGCCAAACGTTTTCATTTTTGAAAATGTAAAAGGACTTTTAAACCACGATGGCGGAAATACTTTTGAAACCATAAAAGCAACTTTTGACGAACTTGGTTATAAATATTTTTATCAAGTTTTGAACGCTAAAAATTATGGAATGCCACAACACAGAGAACGAATTTTTGTAGTAGGTTTCAAAGACAAAACTACAGATTTTACTTTTCCTGAACCCATTGCATTAGAACATAAAATGCAAGACTTTTTAGAAGATTTTACAGATAGCAAATATTACCTTAAAGAAAAAGGAGTAAAATTTGTAACAAGTTCAAAAAACAGAAATAAACGATATACTCAAATAAATGGCGAAGTTGCACTTTGCCAAAAGGCAAACCAGCAATTTAATTGGCACGGAGATTTTGTATTTGAACAAGGCAATGAACCTGAATTTACAGATTTTGTTTTTGATGTAAACGAAGTTGAAGAAAAATATTATTTGTCCGACAAAGTTCGAGATTATGTTTTAAGTAGTGGGACAAAAACATTCAAGACAACTGTAAAAACAGACCTTGAAGTAGCAAGACCTCTTTTGCAAAGTATGCACAAAATGCATCGTTCTGGCGTAGATAATTATGTAACTCATTCTGGACGAATTAGAAAATTAACACCAAAAGAATGTTTGCGTTTAATGGGTTTTCGAGACGATTTTAAACAAGTTGTAAGCGACACACAAATGTATAGACAAGCTGGAAACAGCATTGTAGTTGATGTTCTTATTGCATTACTTAAACAAATGGACATAACGAAATACGCAAAATAGGAAATGGAGAACTTTCAAAAAATACATATTGAGGGCAAAGAATATTTCATAATTGATTCTATCCAAAATTTAAGAGCAGAAGACAGTTTCATTTATAGAAAAAACAAACTTCAAATGTTCAAAGGAAACGGAGAATCAAGAAAATATGTTGGTAGTTATTTGGGTTCAAGTGGCGAAAGATTAAGCGATTTTTTCGAGTATGAAAAATGGGGAAAAGGGATTGAAAATGGAGAAAGAGTTTATACACCAATTCAAGAAAATAATTGTTTTTTCAGCAAGTCAAACTTGCTAAAATATTTGTATGACGCAAGAATAGAATACCAAAAGCAGGAACAAATCTATAATTTTGACATTTCAGAATTGTACACAACAAATTTAGAAAGAATATCAGAACTCACAGAAGAAAAAATATTTTTCACTATTTACGATGTTTCAGACTTCACAGACAATAAATTAAGTCGTGGTTATATTCGCTCAGATAACGAAATTTGGGACACTTGGCGTAAAATAGTTTTGCCTAAAATCAGCTATTTGTCAATCCTAAAATTGTTGCCAGTTATTGGCAATAAAGAAAATCAAAAGCCATTATTTTATTTCAGAATTTTACTTGATTATCAATTTAGGTCAATAGTTCACCCCAAATTAATTGGAACAACTGCTGAAATTGAAATCATTGAAAAAGAAAATAGAGAAAAAGTAAAATCCGTAAACAGGCAAGGTGCAATGCTTTACAGAAAAAAAGTAATTGAACATATGCCTCAATGTCCATTTACGAAAATTACAGACGAAAAATTACTTATTGCAAGTCATATCAAACCTTATAGAGTTTGCATAAAAGAAGGACGAGAAGACCAAGCAATTGATTATTTAAATGGGCTTGCTTTGACACCAACATACGACAAATTATTTGACCAAGGTTACATAACTTTCAAAGACAATGGCGATTTAGTTTGTGGAACTTTACTTTCTGCTTACACTTGGGAACGACTAAACATAAACCCAAATGCTAAAAATAATTTACGAATTTATCCTGAAGAAAGACAACAATATTTAGACTATCACAGAAAATTTGTGTTTCAAGATGACATTAACGACCTAACATAAGAACAAAAAAAACGGCATATAACAGCAGTTTGGCAAAATGGCGGGTTTAGTGCTAAATTGAACATTTGGTTTTCTAATAAAGTTTAGTGCTAAATTGAAAGTAAGTGCTTCTAAATCCGCCACTTCGCCAAGCTGCAAAACGTTAGCTGTAAGCACTTTGCCCCCCAAGACACTGAACAAAAAACGCTTAAAATACAACCAACATGAAAATATACATCTACTTTATTACAGATACTTCACCACAATGTGGCACATTTACTTTTGGCAAAACAAACAACAAGCCAAAAGCAAAAGAGCCACACTCTTTAACACTATTCAACAAAATAACATTAAGTTTAAAAAAATAAATAAAATGAAACTTCTATTTCTAATTCATATTTTAATGCTTACAAATGGATGGTTTTTTATAGAAAAAATCAAAAACCAAGCTAAAAAGTGTATTTTCATACCCTAAAAAGATTAAAAATCATAAATTTTTATAAATTTTATAATAAAATAATCTTTTTTTCAGAAAATTAAACTACTTTTGCACTCCTAAAAATAAAAGGTTAATATGCCTA
>JBILBN010000089.1:0-9538 GCA_044353665.1 Chitinophagaceae bacterium
ATTGAACGATGCAATTGCTCAAAAAGCAGATATTTTTATTACAGGCGACTTTAAATATCATCAGTTTTTTGATGCTGAACAAAAATTGGTCATTGCTGACATTGGGCATTATGAAACTGAACAGTTTACAAACGAAATATTTTATGATGTACTCTCAAAAAAATTCCCTAAATTTGCACTCCTTAATACTAAGGTTAATACAAATCCAGTTCATTATTATTAAAAAACATTATGGCAGCAGTAAAAGAATTTTCAGTTCAAGAAAAATTAACTACAATCATTTCATTACAAAAGATTGATTCTAAAATTGACGAAATTAATAAACTTCGTGGAGAACTACCTATGGAAGTGAAGGATTTAGAAGATGAAATAGAAGGCTACAATACTCGTATCAGTGGGTTAGAAAGAGAAATTAAAGAAGTTAAAGACGATATTAATAGTAAAAAAGCATTACAACAAGAGTGTGCAGCTAATTTAAAAAAATACGAAAAACAACAAGAAAACGTAAAAAATAGCCGTGAGTTTGAAGCAATCAATAAAGAAATTGAAATGCAAGAACTTGAAATTAAAGCTTGTGATAAAAAAATAAAGGATGCTTCTTATGAAATAGAAGAATTTGATACACAAAAAAAACATACCGAATCTTTAATTTCTTCTAAACTAGAAATTTTAAGTATTAAACAAAAAGAATTAAAAGTTATTACGGAAGAAACTTCTAAAGAAGAAGATGAATTATTAAAAAACCGTGCAAAAGCAGCTGAATCAGTTGAGAACAGACTGCTAATTGCTTATGAAAGAATTAGAAAAACCTTCAAAAATGGTTTAGCAGTAGTAGCAGTTGAAAGAGATTCATGTGGTGGTTGTTACAACATGATTCCTCCCCAAAGACAATCTGATATTCGCTTACGTAAAAAAATGATTGTATGCGAACATTGTGGTCGTATTATGATTGACAGTGAATTAAGTGATTCAGTTTCTATTTAATTGATTAAAAATAAATAAATTTGTAGCGCAATTGGAAAATTGCGCTATTTTATTTTATACCCTTTGAAAAAGATCAACCATATACTACTAAGCCTTTTTTGTTTTCTGATGATAACATCAAAAATAAATGCGCAAGAATTTATGTTTAGCCCTAATTGCCAGGAAGCATACAAATGTTTTATGTCGATGAAAATAAATGCTGGCAAACAATTATTAGCCAATGAATTATTGACGAATAAAAAAAATATTCTCCCGCTCGTTTTAATAAACTATGAAGATTTTATTTCATTAAGTTTTAATGAAAACCCTGCTGAATATAAAATAAGAAAGCTGTTGTTAAATAAACGGCTAGACATTGTAGAATCAGGAAACAAAAAATCTCCATATTATTTATTTTCAAAAGCACTTCTCTTTTTTCAATGGAGTTTAATTCAAATAAAATATGGTGATTATTGGAATGCTGCTTGGGATTTTAGAAAAGCATATCACTTATTTAAAGAAAATAAAAGTAAGCATCCAGACTTTACTCCGAATAATATTTATTTAGGCGTTCAAGAATCAGTGATGAGTACGATTCCTAGTGGCTATAAATGGGCCTCGTCAGTATTAGGATTAAAAGGCAATATGAGTAATGGAATGCTCATGCTAAAAAACTACAACAATTCTAGTGAACACCTATTTAAAGAGGAATCTAAATTGTATTATATTTATTTAAAAAATTATTTAGAAAATGATATTGAGGGCGCCAATCAACTTATTAGCACCTATCAAATGGATATAAAAAATAATCAATTATTTGTTTTTATGGCATCAAATTTAGCCTTAAATAATAAAAAAGCTCAAGTAGCTGAAACAATACTTTTAAAAAGAAATAAAAGTGCTGATTATTTGTCTTTTCCCATGTTAGATTATGAGCTAGGAAATGCAAAAATGAAAAAATTAGATTTTAGCGCAATACAATACTTTCAAAAATTTATTCAACAAAATAAAGGCAATTTTTATATAAAAGATGCCACTTATAGCATTGCATTATGTTATTACTTGCAAAATGACCTAAAATTAGCAAATGAATATTTAACTAAAGTAAAAACGATAGGGAAAACAGAATCAGATGCAGATAAACAAGCTTTAAAAAGAGCATTAAAGGGCATTTTCCCTGATAAATTATTATTAAAAACAAGATTATTAAATGATGGAGGTTATAATGCAGAAGCATTTAAAATAGCCACTTCTATTTTACCAAGTACATTAAAAACAGATGTTGAACAATTAGAACTTATTTATCGAATTGGTCGTATATATGACGACCTTGAGCAATTTGACAAAGCACTATTATATTATAATCAAACCATTGAAAGAGGAATTAATTCTTCCGAATATTTTGCTGCCCGTGCTTGCCTTCAGGCAGGATATATCTATGAAAAGAAAGGATTGTTTGCAAAAGCAAAAGCATATTATAATAAAGAACTTTCATTGGGTGAGCACGATTTTAAAAACTCATTAGATCAACGAGCAAAATCTAGTTTAAATAGATTAAAATAATTAAACTCAAAAGCACAATATCAATATAGAAATTGAATACTATTTTATTTATTATTGAAAAAATAAGCAAGTAAATAAATTTATAAGGAAGAAGATCATGAGTTATTCACAATGTAAAATATCATTACATAAAACGAGGTTCATTTTATAACTTTGCACTTTCTTTCTCAATTATGTATATGAATCCCCCACGTGTCAAAATTTTTTCGGGTACCAATACCCTTGATTTAGCTTCTAATATTTCTACCCATTTCGGAAAAAATTTAGGCAAAGCAACCATTCAAAAATTCAGCGATGGCGAATTTCAGCCTGTTTATGATGAAAGTATTCGTGGAGACTATGTTTTTATCGTACAAAGTACATCTGCCCCAAGTGATAATTTAATGGAATTATTGATGATGATAGATGCGGCACGAAGAGCATCTGCAGGATATATTACAGCTGTAATTCCATATTTTGGATATGCGCGTCAAGACAGAAAAGATAAACCTCGTGTTAGTATTGCATCAAAATTAGTAGCTAATTTATTGACCACTGCTGGTGCTAATCGCATTATGACAATGGATTTACATGCACCACAAATTCAAGGCTTTTTTGATATCCCTGTTGACCATTTAGATAGTTCTGCAATATTTATTCCTTACATTGAAAATTTAGGGATAAAAGATTTAACCTTTGCATCTCCTGATGTAGGTTCTACAAACAGAGTGAGAGAAGTTGCCAGCTATTTTGGATCAGATATGGTTATCTGTGACAAACAACGTAAACGCGCCAATGAAATTGCAGGAATGACTGTTATTGGCGATGTAACTAATAAAGATTTAGTATTAATAGACGACATTTGTGACACTGCAGGCACATTGACAAAGAGTGCAGCAATGTTGATGGATAAAGGAGCAAAAAGTGTTAGAGCTTTTTGTACACATCCTGTTTTAAGTGGAAAAGCTTACGAAAATATTGAGAAATCAGTACTGAGTGAGTTAGTCGTTTGTGATACAATTCCTTTAAAAGAACAATGCAGTAAAATTAAAGTATTAAGTACTGCTGAATTATTTTCAGTAGCCATTAGAAATACATTTGAAAATAAATCAATCAATCAGCTATTTATACATAGTCATTTAAAAACAAAGTAATTATTTAAACAGCAAAAAACTATAAAAAAAGGAGTTCAATCTAAATTTTGAACTCCTTTTTTATTTTATTTTTTATTATTTAAAAATTCTACACTAATCCTTTTTCATTTACCATTACACAATATTTATATTGTTGTTAGTAGCAGAAGAATAAACATTAACAAGCTGATCATTAATGAGCAAATAGTTTTTATTTTGAAAAATTCTTATGCTATAAATTGCTATTATTTTGTAAAAAATCTCAGTATTATTTTCATAATTCATTTCAACTAAATAAATTATTAGGGTTATATTTCCTATGAGATTCCAATATATAAAAAAAACGCTGTTTAATATACAGCGTTTAAATAAAATATATTACTCTAATAATTATACAATTTTTTCAACCTGAGCATAACTCAACTCAACTGGAGTTGCACGCCCAAATATTTTTACGACTACTTTGATTTTCTTTTTATCTTCATTAATTTCTTCAATAGTACCATTGAAATCATTAAACGGTCCGTCTATAATTTTAACTGTTTCACCAAGAATGTAAGGTTCAAGCATACTAACACCATTGTCAGCCATTTCATCCATTTTGCCAAACATTTTATTAACTTCACTTTTACGCAAAGCATCAGGGTGATCTTTCCCTAAAAAATGAATTACACCAGTAACATTTTTTATAGCACTTATCATATCATCCGACAAACGATTTGTGGTTGCTTCCAATAAAATATAGCCTGAATAAAGAATTTTTTCACGCATTACTTTTTTACCACCAACTACTTTAAATACTTTTTCTACAGGACATAAAATTTGAGTAATTGTTCCACCCCATCCTGAACGACGTATTTCTACATCTAAATATTCTTTAATTTTTCGTTCTTTTCCACTCAACACACGCAATACAAACCATTTTGTATCTACTTCAGGTGTAGCAATTTTAACTTCCAACTCATTTTTTTCCAAATCCATCAGTAATATTATTTAAAAATTTTGTAAAAATTTTCGAATACTAATTCAGCAGATCCATCCATTACAAATACTATTAAAGTAAGAAATAATACACTTACCAAAGTAATAACAGTAGATTGTTGTAATTCTTGCCATGTAGGCCAAGTTACTTTATGAATTAATTCATCGTATGCTTGCTCGAAATAATTAAAAAGTTTTGTCATTTTTTATTGTTTTAAAGTTGTATTACAAATAGTAAAACCTTGCACGGGCACTAAGATTCGAACTCAGATCAAAGGTTTTGGAGACCCGTATGCTACCATTGCACCATGCCCGTATTTTTTGGTAAAAAATACGAAGTACTTAGATATTCCTAAGTACTTCGTAAATATTCAATAGACTGTGAAGTCTTATATGTTATTTAACAATTTCAGTTACTTGTCCTGCACCAACTGTACGTCCACCTTCACGGATAGAGAATTTCAATCCTTTTTCCATTGCAATTGGTCCAATTAATTTAACAGTAATCGAAACATTATCACCAGGCATAACCATTTCAGTTCCTTCTGGTAATTGTACTTCTCCTGTAATATCTGTAGTTCTGAAATAGAACTGAGGACGATATTTTTGGAAGAATGGAGTATGACGTCCACCCTCTTCTTTAGATAATACGTAAACTTCAGCTTTAAATTCTGTATGAGGAGTAATTGATTTTGGTTTACAGATTACCATACCACGACGGATATCGTTTTTCTCAATACCACGAAGTAATAAACCTGCGTTATCACCTGCTTCACCTCTATCTAACAATTTACGGAACATCTCAACACCTGTACAAACAGATTTCAAAGGAGTTTCGTTAAATCCTACGATTTCTACCTCTTCTCCAACTTTGATTACACCTCTTTCAATACGACCCGTAGCAACTGTACCACGACCTGTGATTGAGAATACATCCTCTACTGACATCAAGAAATCTTGATCGATTGGACGTGGAGGTAAAGGAATATAAGAATCTACTGCTTCCATTAATTCTTCTACTTTTTTTGTCCATTGCTCTTCACCAGCTAAAGCGCCAGTTGCAGAACCTTGAATGATTGGTGTGTTATCACCATCAAAACCATAAGTAGATAATAAATCACGAATTTCCATTTCTACTAATTCTAGTAATTCTGGATCCGGAACAATATCAACTTTATTCATGAAAACAACCATTTTAGGAACACCTACTTGACGTGCTAAAAGGATATGCTCACGAGTTTGTGGCATAGGACCGTCTGTAGAAGCAACTACTAAAATAGCACCATCCATTTGAGCAGCACCTGTAATCATATTTTTCACATAGTCAGCATGTCCTGGACAGTCAACGTGTGCGTAGTGACGTGTAGCAGTTTCATACTCTACGTGCGCTGTGTTGATAGTGATACCACGCTCTTTTTCTTCTGGAGCACCATCAATATCATCATAATTTTTCTTTTCTGCTAAACCAACTTTTGATAATACGTCTGTGATTGCAGCTGTTAATGTAGTTTTACCATGATCGACGTGACCAATAGTACCAATGTTTACGTGGGGTTTGTCCCTTTTGAAGGTCTCTTTTGCCATTTTTAACTGTTTTAAATTGTTGTTATTGTTTCTTATTTCTATTTAAGGAATGCAAATGTAAATTTTAGTTTTGAATATTCAAAAATATTTTTTATTGTATTTTTAAAATATTTATCCACTTGAAGTAAAAAAAATCGTTTTCAGCTATTTTATGAATATATATAGATGATAATAATATTTACAGAGTCTGAGAAAAATTTAACACTCATTGTAACTTCTCTTTATTGAAAATTAACATTGCTTAAAATGCATTTATTTAAAACTTGATTTGAATTGCAAGAAAAAATGACACTAACTTTAATTAAATTCATTAAAATCAAAATAGTTAAAGCAATTTGGACAATTAATACCTCATTATGTTAGGCACTCCATTTTCGAACATATTTGAAGAAAAGTTATTTCGGATTACCATTTTTTAAACTGCCATTAAACTACAGCCTCTTATTTCACTTTGCGCTATTCGTCCGTTTATTTCAAATGAATGATTTGCAAACACTTCGCCATAGTCATCTGTTGCGATAAAACTGCATGAATATAGATTGGCTAAATCAATAATATTAATTGCCCCTTTCCCAATTGATTTAATATTTAATGGATCACTCAATTCTCTTACTAAAATACGAAGCCAATTGGGTGTTTCATAAATACCATTTTGTAATGAATAGGCTTGCGATAAAAGCTCTGTCATACCATATTCTGAAAAAATTTGAGGCAGCGAAAACGCTTTTTTAAGTAGCAGATGTACTTCTTTTCTGGTCAGTTCTTCTCTCCTGCCCTTCATTCCACCAGTTTCAATTATTTTGACATAGTTTAATTGCATTGGATATTTTTCGGCAAAATCGATTAAAGCATACGTTACTCCAAAAAGAAGTGTAGGTTGTTGCTGTTTTTCGAGTTCAAGAATGACTTGATGCAGTTTTTCATGGTTATGTAAATAAAAATCGCTTAAAGGATGTTGGCTATTGTTAATTAATTGATTAACCATATAAACCAATGATGAATTCCCTTTTTCTAAATAGGATGGCAATAGCCCTAAAATACAATACTGTTTAATGCCCCCAAAAAACAGTTGAAAGGTGCTAAGGAATGACGATTCATATATTTTAGGGTCAGTAATAAAATGTTTACTTAGCATTTGTGCAGTGGTCCCACTGCTGTTAAAAACAAGAGTGGGTATGTGTTTTTCTTCTTTTTTTTGAATGTAAATTTCATTTGTTTTAAAAAAAGAGATGGGCAAAAAAGGGATTTGATGAATAGACTTTATCTGGGCTGTGTCTATTTTTAACAGTTCTATGTATTGTTTATATATTGGCAAATAAATAGCTTGAAATTGAAAAATGGCCAACGCTTTTTCTTCAAAATTATTTTCGAGTATACCAAATATTTCGGTTTCTATTTCGTTTATGTTCATATTAATCTCGTAAATTTGTTCACATGAAAAAAAGTATTTTAATCTTTTTTATTGTTCTTATAAATTTTTCTTGCAATAAGAAATCACCTCAGTCTACGCCTCCAAAAATTACATTTAATAGGCTGAGTACTGCTTATTTCCCATCGGGCTATGGCAACGCGAAAGTAAGTATTTTTTTTAATGTTTTGGATGTAGAGGGAGATGTTGGATTTAATGAAGAAAATATTTATTTAGTTGACAGCAGAAGCCCAAACGATACCCAAAGATACATATCGCCAATTATACCCACAAGTGGGAATACTTCTTTGAAAGCATTGTTTGAGACTCAAATTGAAGGTGGATTTTTAATTGCTCGAAAAGATAGCCCTATTCATTATGAAACAGACACTTTGTTTTGGACAATCGCTATAAAAGATAAAGCAGGCAACAGAAGCAATTTTATAACCACTTCTGATTTGATTTTATACCATTAATGCTTGCACCGCTAAATCATAACTTCTCAGTCCAAAACCGGCAATAATACCTATGCTAATTGGCGCAATAAAGGACTCTTTTCTGTAATTTTCTCTAGCGAACACATTGGAAATATGCACTTCAATTATTTTTTTTGTTGCTATTGATTTTAATGCATCCGCAATTGCAATGGATGTATGCGTATAAGCACCAGCATTTATGATAATAGCATCCGCATTAATGCCTTGTTTTTGAATTTCATTGATAATTTCGCCTTCAATATTGCTTTGATAAATATCCAATTGTATTGCAGCATACTTTTTTTTCATCGTTAACAGATAGTCGTTTAACGATTGATTGCCATAAATTTCGGGTTCTCGGGTGCCTATTAAATTTAAATTGGGTCCGTTTATGATACTTATTTTCATTCTTCTAAAATTGTGAACAAAGTTATATAAATTATCAAGTAATTTTGAATTCAATAATCGTATAAAAATTGCAATCATTCATTAAAGGCTACAAATCATATTTACAACTCGAAAAATCATTGAGCAAAAACTCAATTGACGCCTATTTGCATGACATCGAAAAACTGCAACAGTATTTTGCAATATCTCAACAAACCGTTTTAATTGATGCTATTAATTTAAAAATACTTCAAAATTTTATCCATTGGATTCATGAATTAGGAATGACGGCTACCTCACAAGCTAGAATTATTTCTGGATTAAAAAGTTTTTTTAACTATTTAATGTTAGAAGATATTATTAAATCCAATCCTACTGAATTACTAGAAGCGCCTAAAACGGCTCGTAAACTACCTGATACGTTAGCCGTTGAAGAATTGGAACTATTGTTTGATGCCATTGACATGAGCACCCAAGAAGGTACTCGAAATAAAGCTATTTTAGAAACCATGTACAGTTGCGGACTCAGAGTTACTGAGCTTACCGAGTTAAAAATATCCAATACTTATGCCGATGTAGAATTTATTAGAGTGATAGGTAAAGGAAACAAGGAACGATTAATTCCTATTGGTGAATCTGCGCTAAAATTTATTCAAATTTATTTAGACAATATTAGGTGTCATATTTTGCCTAAAAAAAATGCAGAGGACATCTTATTTCTTAATAGAAGAGGGGGCAAATTATCTCGTGTAATGATTTTTTATATTATTAAAGAACTCACAAAAAAAGCAGGTATTCAAAAAAATATTCATCCTCACACACTGCGCCATTCATTTGCCACACACCTTGTTGAAGGCGGTGCAAACCTCAGAGCGGTGCAAGAAATGCTAGGACATGAGAGCATAACCACCACCGAAATTTACACGCATTTGGATAGAAATTTTTTGAAAGAAACACTCAATACATTTCATCCTAGATATAAAAATTTATAAAAAAAATCTTCAAGATTTAAAAAAGCTTGAAGATTATTTTCGTTATTGCAAATTCATTTTGGGGAATTTTAT
>JBILBN010000027.1:0-29930 GCA_044353665.1 Chitinophagaceae bacterium
CATGACTTGCGAAGCCAACGAATCCATTTCATCATCTATCCAAAGAATTTTTGTACTCATATATTTCTATTTTGATTTTTTACAAATGTAAACTTAATGAACATAGAACGTTCCTTTTAAGAAAAAATTGTGAGTTGGTAAATATTCTACAAGAAAACCTAACTATTTGTATTAAGAATTCTTAAAAATTTAATACAAAATATTGTTCAAATTTGTAAAAAAAATAATGGGCTACGCTGCTAAAAGGAGACTAGTATTTTTCAAGATAATTAGAGAACTGAAAAAATAATCCGTTCAATTTAGGAATCGGATTAACTTTAAACTATTATTTTTTTTTCAAGAGTTCTTTTTCTTTTTTTGTGTGAAATAAGTAGCCCAATTTAATACCTCCATTGATAACTAAAAAAGAATTAGACGTAGGGTTGCTCGATAATCGGGTATACAAATAATAAAATGAAGTAAAATCACTCACCGTCGAATAATCTTTATTAATGACAGGTCTTGTATCAAAGCCATAGCCAATGCCTCCATATATTTCTAATGAAGCTCGGTTTGACATAATCCATTGCTTTCCTAATTCTGCTATAAGGGCACCTGTAAAAATAGATGTTTTTTTAGTTGTAATGGAATTACTCGAATTGATAGAGTAGGTGTTGTATTTAAAACCACCTAAATAAGCAGAAGGTCTAAAAAAACTACCTTGCATGATATGTCTGCTTCTCAAACCTCTCACAACATAATCGGGCGTAAAACTAAATTTATAACCTGCACCTATCATTAATCCTGCCTGTTTTTTATAGTAGTATTCAACTAAATCAGTATTAGGTCTGTAATGTTCATAAGGGTAAGGTCTTTGACCTAAACCAATAAATGTGCTGTGCAACTCCCAAGATTGGCCTTGTTTTACACCTCGCTCAAATGAAAAATGCAGGTGGCAAAAAATGGGTGATAGGAAACCAATTTTCAAATTATTTTTATGCATTTCTGCCATAGAAACTTTCGCAGAAATGGATTGTTCAAATTTTTCAATTCGTCCATTTGCATATTCTATTTTTTCAATTTCATCTTTTTCAACACTAAATATAGGGCCATCTTGATTCTCAAATTCTTTGTATTTAATTTCATCAAGACCAACTTCTGTTATTTTTGCTTTAATAATTTTTTTTACATTCCTTATGTATATTCTATCTTGAGCAAATATTGCGGTTGAAGTAAATAAAAATAAAGTAAAAAATAAGAATAGTTTATGTTTCATGATTTAAAATTTTGACTAAGTTAACCTTTTTTAAGAAACTAAATATTAAATAGTTGCTGTTTTATTTTTTATTTCTTTTCATATTTTCTTTTTCTAAAGAAGAAATAAGCATTCGCAAAAATAAGCACTAATGCAATTGGCAAACCAATATTCACAATTTGCCATTTAAGTTTTTCTTTTTTAATTCTGGCCATATCCAGCAATCGTAGTTTTTCACTTTTGCTTCGGGCTTCTAGCAAATTTACGTCTTCAGTTAAATACTCCATACAATTAAGAATGAAGTTTTTATTGGCAAACATTTGTTCCGTAAATTTATAATAGCCTGATTCCATAGGTCCTCGAGCTTGTGAAAAATCATTCATGGGCACGTTGCCATCAGAAACTACAATCATTTTATTGTCTTTTTCACAAACGGTTTTGTAATCTTGTTTTAATGAGTCTTCATATATTTTTATAAAATGAGGATCAATCCTATTGGCAAACAACGACTTAAATTTACCTTCTAACAATACTGCCATAGGGATGTTCACTTCTCTGAACATTTCAGGTGTAGGTTTAAATTTTAAATTACTTAAGCTAATTCTCACAGGTGCAGGCACTCGTCTACTTCGGTTAGAGGAAGTAAGTAAAATGGTTTTTTTAACTTCAGGATTTGCAATGGTATCAATGCTGCTAGCCATCATAAACATAACAGCATCCATATTATTTACGATAGGATGTTTTGAGGTAGGAATACTATATGGATAATAAGACCAAGGCAATAATTTAATGTCAGGTTGATTGCCTATCATGCCTACTGTTACCGGTATTGGGTTGGCTTGTTGATAGTCTTCAATAAAATCAGGATTTATGCGAACTCCATAATTGAACAACATATCTTCTAAATTTAAATTATAGTCCATGGCCATAGTTGCGGAGCTATTTTTTAAAGAGTCCATGTCATACTTTAATTGCTCAATACACCATAAAATTTTACCGCCATGCATCACAAATTGATCAAGCTTAAATTTATTTTGTTCATCAAACGCAGTTGTTGGTGAAATAATAAAAGCTGTTGTGTATATATTCGGGATGCCTATAGCGTGCGATAAATCTATGGTATCTAAATCATATATTTTTTCTAAAGAATATAAAATATCAATGGTATTCATACCCAACAGTTCCATATTACCGGCTACTATTGCCACCTTCTTTTTATCGGGTTGGCGAAGTTTTTTAATGGCTGAAGCAAATTTATATTCGAGCATGAGGGCTGCATGATGTAATTTTTCATCGGGCGACATACTCAAATGGCTCTCCAATAAATTAACGGCTTCTTCTTTTCCATTAATAGAAACAAGTGCTGAAGGATAAATGATTTTTTGAGAATATCCTTCATCTTCATCTTGCTGCACTTGCAAGTTTACAGGATTGATGCCTTTGTTGGCAAGAACTCCAAAGATGGATTCTTTTTCTTTTTCGTTTTTACCTTCTAAAGGATTAATAAATTCAAACCGAATATGATTGCCGCCATACACTTTAAATTGTTGAAGAACCTCTCGAGTTGACTCTTGCAGTCGTTGAAATCCTGCAGGAAAACTTCCTTTCAAATAGACTTCAATCACCACATCTTCATTCAAATTTTTAAGTAAATCCTTTGTTGGAGTGGATAGTGAAAATCGTTTCTCTGAAGTTAAATCAAATTGTTTGTGCAATTTAGAACTAACTATATTAAGCAGTACCAATATGAAGGCAAGCAATGCAAAACGAGTAATCATTTTTTGTTTGACAGATTTATTTTCTTTCATTTTTTTTCTTAAAATCGGGTTCTACTTAATTCCATTTTCTTTTTCCTAAAGCCATTCTTGCCGCTAAAATAAATAACGCAATTACACTCACAAAATATACCATATCTCGAGTGTCAATGAGTCCTCTGCTGATGGAGTCGTAGTGAAATTGCATGCCTATTTGACTCAAAATATAATCAATTCCATTGTCAAACATCGGTATTTTGCTTATGGTTTCAAAGCCTGCAAAAACAATAAAATTTATAAACACCGCTATTAAAAAAGCGATCACTTGGTTGTTTGATATGGAGGAAGCAAATAATCCAATAGCGGTAAAAGCACCACATAAAAAAAGCAAACCAATGTACGAACCAATGATGGCACCTGTATCTATATTGTTTTTTATAACCGATAAACTAGCTAAGGTAATTACATATAATACGGTAGGGAAAATAGCAAAAATAACAATTAACGAAGAGGCGAAAAATTTGCCTAAAATAATTTCTCTATCTTTTAACGGAAGCGTAAATAACACTTCGATAGTGCCAGCTTTATATTCATCTGAAAAAGAGCGCATCGTTAATGCAGGTATTAAAAATAATAATATCCACGGTGCTAAAGCAAAAAATTTGTCCATAGAGGCATAGCCAAAATCGAGCATGTTATTATCTGGAGCAACCCATAAAAAAAAACCACAAATAATTAAAAAAACAACAATGGCAATATAGCCCACTAGTGAACTAAAAAATGAACTCAGTTCTTTTTTGAAAATACTATACATAATAAAATTAAGGAATGCGAAAATAAACAAGTATTACAATATATATGAATGTAAATTTTGAGATTGTTAAAAGAAACTTAATTTAACAAACTATTGTTAACTTTAAAACGTCTTTAAAATAAATAAGTAAACATATGAAAAAAATAGCCTTGTTTTTATTCATTCTATTCATCATGAATGGAACACTAAATGCACAATTAACTTCAATACATGATACGATTAGTGCATTGCAAATGGCGCAAAAATTAGTAGGATTTGGTGTCAATATCAGTAATGTAACGAGTAATTGTGACACCATTTCAAAAGGCAAATTTATTGCTTCTCCAAATGGTGTTTTTGGAATAGACAGTGGAATTGTATTAACCACAGGTAGAACAGTGACTTTAGGGACAATTTATGGTGTAAATACAACATTGACACAAACGCCAAATACAACAGGCGGTCTTGCATTTGCTTCAAATACAACTAATAACAATTCAGACCCCGATTTGGTTATATTAAGTAACAGTGCAACAGGCACAACTACTCCTATCAAAGATGCATGTATTTTAGAGTTTGACTTTACAACTTTAGGAGATACCGTAAAATTTGATTATGTTTTCGGATCAGAGGAATATACAACATTTAATTGCTCTATAAATGACGTGTTTGGATTCTTTTTAAGTGGACCAGGCATAACGGGTCCTTTTTCAAATAGTGCAAAAAATATTGCATTGATTCCCAATACCAATATTCCAGTTGCAATTTCTACTATCAACAATGGTGTTGGTGCTACTGCAACCAATTCTTGTGGAGTTAATACCGCTGGAAATGGACCTTATACTCAATATTACATTTCTAATGTAGACAGTTTTAATGCAGGAACACAAACAGGAATGTCCTATACTGGATTTAGTAAAACACTTACTGCAATCTCTGCGGTTATACCTTGTTCCACCTATCATATTAAATTAGCTATTGGAGATGCTAGTGATCAGGTATATGATACAGGTGTTTTTATTAAAGCAGGCAGTTTCACATCCAATATTATTCAAATTAAATTAAATGCTGGGTTAACCTCTTCTTCGGGTTCACCTGTAATTGTTGAAGGATGTGATAGTGCAAATTTAAAAATTACAAGAAGAATCGTTTCAGGAACAGTTTATACTGATACCATTAACTTACAATACGGCGGTAATGCACAAAACTCAATAGACTATTCCACTTTGCCTACTCAATTAATCTTTTTGCCTAATGCAAGTGATACAGAACGAAATTTAAGTTTTTATGCTTTTCCAGACGGTTTGACAGAAGGAACAGAATTATTAAAAATATATGTATTAAGTGGCTGCGCTCAAATTATTACGGATAGTATTACCATTGAAATTAAAGATTCTTTAGAATATAATTTGTTTAATGGGGATACTGCAATTTGTTTAGGAAATACGGTCAATATTACCGGCACAATGGATGTTGGTATGGCTATGCAATGGACTCCTGCAAGCAATGTGATGAATCCCAATCAGTTTTTAACAAGTATAACGCCAACTGTTCCTGGGTCACAAAAATATACTATCACAGGTTCTTTTGGTACATGTGTGCCAGTGGTAAAATCATTTACGATTACGGCCGATCCTGTGCCTATTATAACACCCATTTCCGATTTTGAAATTTGTGAAGGAGCTAATTATCCCATTAATGCAGCAGTAACACCAGCATTTAACTACAATATTATTTGGAGCCCAGCCAGTGTATTGATAAACACCAATGGATACAACCCAACATTTGTAGGCACTTCCAACCAAAATATTCATCTAGACATTATTTCTCCCAATGCTGGATGTATCGCTTCGGATGATTTTTTAGCAACCGTTTGGCCTTTTCAAGCAGGTGCTATTAAAGCTGATACGTTGGTTTGTGATGGTTCGCCAATTCAATTATGGGTATCAGGAGGAACTGGAAATTATCAATGGTATCCAACAACAAATTTAAGTTGCGAATTTTGTCCGAATCCAATTGCGACTGTTTTAGGATCTGAGCATTATTATGCAATTTTAATAGATACCCACGGTTGCAGCGATACCTTAAGTCTTTTTGTAACAGCACATCCACCATTTACTATGCAACTTTGGAATAACGACACCACTATTTATTTAGGCGAATCTGTTCAATTGAATGTAACTGGTGCCCCTTTTTATTATTGGAATCCCACTAATTACATTTCTTATAGCCAAAGCAATGATGGACTTGCAACACCATTGACCGATATTACGTATTATGTTACAGGGGTAAGCTTATTACAAGGTTGTCCTCAAATAGACTCTTTTCATATTACTGTTATTGAGCAAGATGTATTTATTCCATCGGCATTTACGCCCAATGGAGATGGATACAATGATATTTTTCATGTTACTGCCAGAAAATTGGTCACATTACAAGAATTTAAAATAATGAATCGATGGGGTCAACAAATTTTTGAAACAAGGGATATCTCGAAAGGTTGGGATGGAACTTTTAAAGGAAAAGACCAAGATACTGGTGTTTATTATTATATGATAAAAGTAGCAACACCATCTGGTAAAACTCAATTTTTAAAAGGAGACATCACATTAATTCGATAAAAAGCTTGTTTAATAATTAAATGGTTCCTGAGAAGGAACCATTTTTGTATAGTATCGATTTTTATGGTTCTGTGAATAAGAAAAAACTCAAAAAATAAACATTTATAATAAATTTGTGCTTATTGCACTATAAATTAGAAAACGATGGCTGAAAATAAAATGATCGGGAATTATGATGAGGACTCCATAAAATCGCTTGATTGGCGTGAACATATTCGGCTACGTCCAGGTATGTACATTGGGAAGTTGGGAGATGGTAGTAGTGTAGATGATGGTATTTATGTATTGCTAAAAGAAGTGGTAGACAATTGTATTGATGAACATACGATGGGGCATGGTCGTCAAATTGAAGTTGAAGTAAATATGGGGCATGTTCGAGTGCGTGATTACGGTAGGGGAATTCCATTAGGAAAGGTGGTAGATGTAGTGAGTAAAATAAACACCGGTGCCAAATATGATAGCAATGTTTTTCAGAAATCAGTAGGATTAAATGGAGTTGGTACAAAGGCGGTAAATGCACTAAGTAATGTATTTCAGGTAAGAAGTTTTCGTGAAGGCAAAATGAAATTAGCTGAATTTGAAAAAGGAAATTTAGTAAAAGAGCATAAAGAAATTGTAACTACAGAACCAAATGGAACCGAAATTTCATTTGTGCCCGACGATACCGTTTTTAGAAATTATAAATTCATTGAAGAGTATATTGAAAATCAAATTTGGAATTATTGCTACTTAAATGCTGGTTTAGCTATTGTATTTAATGGTAAAAAATACATCTCCAAAAATGGGTTGTTGGATTTATTAGAAAGAAAAACCAATGCCGATGATTTGCGTTATCCAATTGTTCAACTTAAGGGAGAAGATATTGATATCGCGTTTTCGCATACGGGGGATTATGGGGAAGAAATTTATTCGTTTGTAAATGGACAACATACCACACAAGGAGGAACGCATCAGCAAGCATTTAGAGAAGCCTTTGTGAAAACCATAAGAGATTATTATAAAAAAGATTATGATGCCAGTGATATTCGTCAAAGTATTGTTGCCGCTGTAAGTGTAAGGGTAGTAGAGCCTGTTTTTGAAAGCCAAACAAAAACGAAATTAGGGAGTATTAATATGGACATGAAAGGACCAACAGTCAAAGCCTTCATGATGGATTTTTTGACAAAAGAATTGGATAATTTTTTACACAGAAACCCTTCCATAGCAGAGTCATTAAAAAAGAGAATTGAACAAAGTGAGCATGAGCGAAAAGAATTAAGCGGTATAAAAAAGATTGCCAATGAACGAGCTAAAAAAGCAAATTTGCATAATCGAAAATTAAGAGATTGTAAGGTTCATTTTGATGAAACATTTGAGGGTAAAAACAAAATTGAAATGGATATTAAGCGCTTAGAATCTACTTTGTTTATTACCGAAGGAGACTCTGCCAGTGGATCGATTACCAAATCAAGAAACGTGGCTACGCAAGCCGTATTTAGTTTAAAAGGAAAACCTTTAAACTGTTATGGCATGAGTAAAAAAATTGTATATGAAAATGAAGAAATGAATTTGCTTCAACATGCCATGAATATTGAACAAGGTATTGAAGGATTGCGTTATAATAATATTGTAATTGCAACCGATGCCGATGTGGATGGAATGCACATTCGTTTATTGATCATGACTTTCTTTTTACAATTTTTTCCAGATTTAGTTCGTAATGGGCATGTGTTTATTTTAGAAACACCTCTTTTTAGAGTGAGGGATAAAAAAGAAACTATTTATTGTTATAGTGAAAGTGAGAAACAATTAGCCGTTCAAAAACTTTCGGGTAAACCAGAAATTACCAGGTTTAAAGGATTGGGTGAAATTTCGCCAAATGAGTTTGCTGGTTTTATAGGTGATGATATGCGCAAAGAGCCCGTATTATTAGGTGCTGAAGCCCACATTCAAAAATTGCTGGAGTATTATATGGGCAAAAATACCATGCAACGACAAGAGTTTATTATTAATAATTTAAGGGTAGAATTAGATACCGTAGAGCAAATTTTAAACTAGGAAATTATTTACATTTTACCATTAAACATTATTACTGATGATACACATATTAGTTGGTCACGAAGCTGCAAAAAATTTAGAAGAGGCTTTTGCTTTAGATGAAAATTTAAAAGGAGAAATTGTTGTCCTAAAAGACACTTTGGGAGTTGGGCCAATTCATCCGAATGAAGATGAAAAGTTTATTGAGATTAGAACCTCTTTTTGGAAAGATTTAGATACTTCTTTTCCTGAAGAGGAGCAAGTGTTGGATGAAAATACAATAAAATTATTAGCAGTAAAAGCGCAACGCGAAGAAGAACCATTATGCTTTTGGATGTCGCCATGTGTAACTGATGTGTGTGCTTACTTTTGGTTGCTCACTTATTTAAAACAATTTCCTGGCATGTTGCATACCATCAATATTGTTGGGTTGCCTTTCCTAAACGAAAAAGGGCAATTGTTTTATCCTACAAATTTTTCACAAATACCTGCAAAAGAATTTTTAAAAACAAAGCGCTTACTGAAAGAAGTAACACCTGCCGAATATGAAGTAGAAGGGGATGAATGGGCTCGTTTGCAACAAGAAAATGCTTGGGTAAGAACCTATGAAGGAGGTAAAAAAATTGTTTCTAAAGATGTTTCTTTTTTTGATACGTTAATTAAAAACTCCTTGACAGACGAATTTCAGAAAGCCCACAAAGTCGTCAATGAAACCATGAAAAAAATAACGCAAACCCTTAGTCATTTATTTATTGAATGGCGCATTAAAGAATTAATAAAGGCAAATTCAATTGTCATCAATGGAGATATGGCTAAGCATTTTAAAGATTTTGAAATAAAAAAAGTGGGCGAATCTGCAATAGAAAATAATCAAACCACAATAGCCGTTTAATTTTTTAGTATCTTTTTAATGATTTTTTGGTTATCAATTTCAATTTCTAAAAAATAAATGCCATTTGAAATAGTACCTAAGTGAAATGTGTAGTTTGAGATGGTTTGGATTTTGTTGGATGCAATTTTTCTGCCCATTATATCATATAAATTCAACATGGCTTTTTTGTTGATTACCTCATCTTTAAATAATATTTGCAATTGTTCAGTGGTCGGATTTGGGAAAACTTCAATGGTATTTTGATTAAAATCACTTGAATGAACCGCATTTGGAGAAATATTTTTCACTTGTTTGTAATAATATAAACCACCCATTTTGTTTCCAATAACCATTTCATATTTTCCATCACCATCTATGTCTGCTACAGCAGGAACAGCTCTGTTAGAGGCTTTGATGAATGAATAATTAGAATCTAATTTATTGAAAAGAGTATAATTATTGATAAATGAATCATATCGCTCAATATTGCCATCAATATTTCCAATTAATAAAACGGTCGAATCAGTATTGTCTATTTTTCCAATAAATGGCGCACTGTAACCAAAAAATTGACCTGCACTGCCAGCTTTAATATTTCCTACAGCTGTTGTCTTTAATGCTAACTTGGTTGTTGAGGTTGAACTGGTATCTTCAAAATAAGCAATTTTTCCTACTTTGCTGCCAACGAATAAATCATTTTTCCCATCTTGATTAAAATCTAAAATAACTGGCGTACTGTATTCTCCCGATTTTAAATTGGGTAAACTATCCGTTATTTTTACAAACACTGGCTGCACCAAATTTGACGATGAGGTGTTTTTGTATAATGCAATATTTCCTTTTACACCACCAAAAATTAAATCATCAATGCCATCACCTGTAATGTCTCCAAACGTAGGGAATATGCCATTGTGGTTTTGAAGACTTAATTCTAAAAAGTCTTTAGTAATTAATTGAAATGAGGTATTACCTATGCTTGAGGTGTTTTTGTAATAGGCTATTTTTGAGGTCAATAATCCTGTCGTGTTTTCTAAATATCCTTCGGTTCCTACAAATAAATCTTTTTTACCATCTTTGTCAAAATCAAAAAAGGTGGGGTAACTGTAGGAGCCAACATCAATCATTTCGGTAGTTAATAATGAATCATGTGCATAAACATAATTGGGAAATCCTGCACTGCCCATGTTTTTATACCAAGCAACCGTATTGTAATTGGCAGATGATAAATCGTCATTATGTGAAGTGAAAAGCAAATCGTAATCCCCATCATTATCAATGTCGCAATGAAAAGGTGCTGGCCAAGAGGGCATATATAATTGATGTCCCAATATATTGTAATTTGTATCTTGTGCATTGATTACATTATTTCCATTATTAAATAAAAGTTGGGCATCATTAAACGAAATATTTCCTCCCATCAAATCCATGTCGCCATCCCCATCAATATCCAATTGCAAAATGCAATTTCCAGAATGACGCTTTTTGTTATTGGACACAAAAGCTGGAGTACAATATGAATTTGTGAATACTTCTCTATTAAACGTTTGAAAAAATTTACCCCAACATTTATCTGCGATTTCCATTT
The DNA here is from genome assembly GCA_044353665.1 of Chitinophagaceae bacterium. GTDB lineage: Bacteria > Bacteroidota > Bacteroidia > Chitinophagales > Chitinophagaceae > OLB11. The sequence goes on from JBILBN010000027.1 coordinate 10,875, forward strand.
TTAAACTGTCGCAAGGAAGTCCATACTCTACCCTCATATTTTTATGCATCACTGTATAAATGCCTTGTACATCAAATGCAAGAATATCTATATCTCCATCTCCATCAGCATCCTCAATGCTAGGAATGTCATTGTTTTGTACATACGCATTAATAGAATCATTGGCTGTTATGCGACGAGCCCAAACGTTTTTGTAAAAAGTAAATTTCAATTCGTTGTTTTGGTAATAGCCTTTATAAGCGGTTACCCCAAAAGTACCATTATGAAATAAATCGGGTATGCCATCGCAGTTATAATCTTTTAATATTAAATAGTTGCTGTAAGTAAGTTCTGTCGGAAAGTTTTTTTCATATTGGGGTGCATACGCATAGTTCACTTGACCTGAAGTGCCAATGTTTATAAATGTTTTTAGCAAGTTGTTATTTTGGTCAAATAAAATTAAATCTTTTTTGCTATCGTTGTTTAAATCGGTATGCTGAATTTGATATGAATTTAAACCCCCACAAAATGGCGCTGTAATATAGTTGCCATATGTATTTACCACAGCATCATTAAAAATCTCATATACTTTTCCTTGTGATTGAGCATTCGATAGATGAAAAGCGTTTACGATTACAAAAATGGGAAGAAGAATTGTTTTCATTTTATAAAATTAAGGAATTATAAAATGCTAGACGTAAAAAATGATTTTTTAGTTAGCTATTGCGCAATGATTTGTATCGTTTGACGTGTTTTTTGAGTCAGTAACACTTTTCTGTTTTTTAATTCTTCTTTTAGAATAGATGGATTGTAATGCCTTACCGTAAATAAAAATAAATTTTCATTGCGTTTTACGGTGTAGTTTATTGATAAGGCTTGTAGTAATGCTTCCAGTTTTTCTTTATGAGAATCAACTAGTGCTACAAAACGAATGGCTGCATTTTGTATTAAATTGATTTGTAATTTATGTTTATGAAAAAGTTCATATACGTCGCTCAATTTATCATCAGTAATAAAAGAATAATCTTTTGTTTGAACTTCCAATAATGTTTGATTTTGTTTCAACACTAAAATAGGGGGATAAATTATTTTTTCTTCGGTGTTGTGAATTTTTGTGCCTTCTAATGTTTTGTCTAAAAAACATTTTACATACAACGGAATATTTTTTAAAAATAAGGGTTTAATGGTTTTCGGATGAATGACCTGAGCGCCATAAAATGCCATTTCGATTACTTCATGATAGGTAATTTCTTTAATCGGAATGGTATTGGCAAAAATTTTCGGATCTCCATTTAATAAGCTTGGCACGTCTTTCCAAATAGTAACACTTTCGGCATTGAGCATGTTTGCAAATATTGCGGCTGAGTAATCACTGCCTTCTCGTCCTAAGGTAACGCTATTGTTTTCATCGGTAGAGCCAATAAAGCCTTGTGTGATCACTACGTTTTTGGTTTCAAATGCTGCATTGAAAACTTGTGTAGCAATCGCCTCGGTTTCATGCCAAAGTACGCTAGCTTCTCTGTAGTTGCTGTCGGTTTTTAAAACATCTCGCACATCTATCCAGCTGCTTGAAATATGCCGAGTTTCTAAATAAGCTTGAATGATAGAGGTAGAAAGGAGTTCGCCAATGCTCACAATTTGGTCGTAATAATAATCAAATGCTTTGCCATGCGGTTCGCTTAGCACAAATTCTATTTCGGTAAATAGTTCTGTCAGTTTTTTAAAAACTGGATGTGTTTCGGTGCTTAATAATTCAGCAGCGTATTGCTTATGGTCAGTAATAATTTCATTCAGTAATGATTGCGCTAATTCAACATTGTTTTCAAAATAGGCATGCACAATTTTTTCTAAAGCATTCGTCGTTTTGCCTTTGGCTGAAATTACAATCAGTAATTTGTCCTCTGCAAAATCTTGAATGATATCGGCAACATTTTTAGCCCGTTCAACTGTTTCAATTGAGGCACCACCAAATTTAAAAACGTTCATACTCATTATTTGATTTGCGAAAATAGGCTGAATGCATTGATTCCTAAAACTTTTATAATAATAAATGCTATGATATTTTATTAATAAAAAGTAGAGTTCCAAAAAATACCATATCATCAAACCTAATATCTCACCTCTCAAATCTCACAACTATGCCTTAAATTCGCATTTTAAGAGAATACATCATGTCAAAAAAAATAGATTTAGAATTTAATAAAAACGAAGATGGTTTGAAATTATTGGTAAGCGATATGAAAAAAAAGCTTGCCATAATTGAAAAAGGTGGTGGCGATAAATCGATGGCTAAGCAACATGAAAAAGGTAAGCTTGGTCCTCGTGAGCGCATTCAATTATTGATCGATAAAAATTCTACGTTTGTTGAAATGATGGCGTTTGCAGGTTTCGAAATGTATGAAGAGCATGGTGGTTGTCCGGCAGGTGGAACCGTTGCTGGGGTTGGCTATGTAAAAGGCCGTCAATGTGTAATTGTGGCAAACGACCAAACGGTGAAGGCTGGTGCTTGGTTTCCGATTACCGGAAAAAAGAATTTGCGTTTGCAAGAAATGTGTATCGAAAACAAATTGCCGATTATTTATTTAGTAGATAGTGCAGGGGTTTATTTGCCAATGCAAGACGAAATTTTTCCGGACAAGGAACACTTCGGACGAATATTTAGAAACAATGCTCGAATCAGTGGTATGGGTATTACGCAAATTTCGGCTGTGTTTGGCAGTTGCGTAGCCGGTGGTGCTTATTTGCCCATTATGAGCGACGAAACCTTAATGGTAGAAGAACATGGTTCTATCTTTTTGGCTGGCCCTTATTTAGCAAAAGCAGCCATTGGTGAAGAGGTTGATATTCAAACGTTAGGTGGTGCAAAAACGCATACCGAAATTAGTGGCATTGCTGATTATAAATTTAAAACTGAAAAAGAATGTATTGAGCAAATTCGTAGAATTATCGATAAAATAGGAAAGCCTCAAGAGGCTGGTTTTGATAGAGTGAAACCAGTATTGCCATTAAAAGACATGAAAGAAATTTATGGCTTTGTAGCTCCAGAAAATAACAAGCCTTATGATGTGGTAGAAGTGATTGAGCGCTTGGTCGACAACTCAGAATTTGATCAGTTCAAAAAAGACTATGGCAAAACCATTGTGTGTGGTTATGGTCGTGTAGATGGTTGGGCTGTGGGCATTGTTGCCAATCAACGAAAAATTGTGAAAAGCGGTAAAAATGAAATGCAATTGGGTGGCGTAATTTATAACGACAGTGCCGACAAAGCCGCTCGATTTATTATGAATTGCAATCAAAAGAAAATTCCGTTGGTTTTTTTACAAGATGTAACTGGCTTTATGGTGGGTAGCCGCAGCGAACACAGTGGCATCATTAAAGATGGTGCAAAATTAGTAAATGCAGTTGCGAATTCTGTCGTTCCAAAAATTACGATTATCATTGGAAATTCCTACGGTGCAGGAAACTATGCCATGTGTGGCAAAGCCTACGATCCTCGATTTATTTACGCATGGCCAAATGCAAAAATTGCGGTAATGGGTGGCGAACAAGCAGCCAAAGTATTGTTGCAAATTCAAGTAGCTTCTTTAAAATCAAAAGGGGAAGTCATTACACCAGAAGTGGAAAAAGAAATGTTGGATAAAATTATTGCACAATACAACAAACAAACTACTTCATATTATGCTGCTGCTCGTTTGTGGGTAGATGCCATTATTGATCCGATTGAAACAAGAATGGTTATTTCCGAAGGTATTAAAGCAGCCAATCATGCACCTATCGAAAAGGAAATGAATGTGGGTGTGTTTCAAGTGTAGATTAAAGTAAAAAGTAGATAGTATTTAGAAAAGCCAATTCATTTGAGTTGGTTTTTTTTATGGGGTCGAGGACAGAATCTTTGTACGTCTAAATTGCGCTTGTTCCGTTATTCGGAATCGCACTCTTCAATGACTGTAACTTTATTCAGGAATTATATTGTAATTTTTATTTGCATTATACATCTGTTTCAACTGAGAAATCAGGGGCTAAAACAACGTCAATATTTCGTTCACTTTCTCTGCTTTTAATTCAATGTCACATTTTGCAAAATCTTTGTAGTTTGTCCCATTCAACCAATCTTGTTCATTTTGAGGTGTTAAAATAATGGGCATTCGTTTTTTAGTATTGTGAATTTCGCTCATGAGTTTGTTGGCTTCTGTGGTCACCATCGAATAGGTACTCATAATTTCACCTGTTTTATTATCGACCCATTCGCTCCAAATACCTGCAAAAGCAAATGCATCATTGTTGGGCAATGAAATGTGGAATTGTTGTTTTGCTTTTCCTTTTTTATCGAGCCATTGCCATTCCATAAAACCATCGGCCAAAATTAAACATCGTTGTTGAATGCTATTTTTAAAAGAAGGTTTTTCATCCAAGGTTTCAATTTTTGCATTGAGGGTATATTGTTGAATAGATTTGTCTTTGCTCCAATTCGGAATTAATCCCCATTGAAACAACTCAATTTTATTTTTCTTTTTTGAAGAAATAACGGGTGTTTTCGGAAAAGTAAACCCATTAAATAATTCACCCGAAATTTCTAGTTCTTCATTCAGTTCTACTTTAAAGCGTTCTGCTAATTCTTTTTTTGTTTTCTTTTGTGTGGTATGGTAGCACATTCTTCTTGCAAGTTAATTCATACCCTTTGTATTTATAAAATAACGCGGTGCTTTTTAAATAAATAAATTGTGCTTAAAGCTAAATTGAAAAAAGATTTCTTTCTTATACTAACAAAGTACTATTCATTTTCGTATACTTGTAAAATAAACTACAGAATATGAAAAACCAAAAATTAAAATTTGCCACAATACTCTTGTTCGGAGTAGTGTTTTTTTCTTGTAAAAAAACAAACGTACCAGATAGTCAATACACTTTTCATAAATATGTAGGACAATTGCATTACAAACACACCTTTGATATTCTCGATGATACCATACAAGGTGTAACACATATCGATACAATTTATAACAACGAAAATATTTTTTTAAAAAGAGATTATATTACTAAAGGGTTAACTGTTTTTGAAAATCCGAATAAGTTTTTAGCAATAAGTATTGTTAATATGTATAATCAAAATGATTTTAGTATTCAAAATGAAAACTCAACCCTAAAATATCATTACTTTTTTAAATGTATTGGGGATTCGATAGATATTGATTTATTTTCTCAAAATAAGGCAACCAATACGATTCTTCAAGATGTTCTTGAAATTCATTACAGTGGATTGAAATTTGACTAATTTAAAATTTAGGCAATCTCCTATCTCCCATCTCCCATCTCAAATACCGACATCATTTCTTATCTTTGCACCATGTCAGAAAAAAAAGTAATACTCGATTCAGGAATAGAAATTAAACCTTTATATACAGTGGCGAATATTGAGCAAGAAATGCCAGGGCAGTTTCCTTACACACGAGGTGTGCACGAAGGAATGTACACAGCAAAGCCTTGGACGATGCGTCAGTATGCTGGTTTTAGTACGGCTGAAGCCAGTAATGAGCGCTATCATTTTTTGTTAAACAATGGAGTCAATGGCTTGAGTGTTGCTTTTGATTTGCCAACACAAATTGGTTATGACAGTGATGACGCTATGGCAAATGGGGAAGTTGGAAAAGTAGGTGTTGCGGTAGATACCATTGAAGACATGGAACGTTTGTTTAAAGGAATTAATTTGGAAACCGTGAGCACATCTATGACGATAAATGCATCGGGCTTTATTTTATTAGCTTTATATATTGCATTGGCAAAACGTCAAGGTGCCGATATTAAGAAGATTTCAGGAACGATTCAAAATGATATTTTAAAAGAATATGCTGCAAGAGGAACTTACATTTATCCACCTAAGCCAAGCATGCGATTGATTACCGATATTTTTGAATATTGCAGTAAAGAAGTTCCAAAATGGAATACGATTTCTATTAGTGGTTATCATATTCGTGAAGCTGGAAGCACTGCTGTGCAAGAGTTAGCATTTACATTATCCAATGGTAAAGCCTATTTAAAAGCGGCAATTGAAAAAGGATTAGACATTAATATTTTTGCAAAACGATTGTCGTTTTTCTTCAATGCACACAATCATTTGTTTGAAGAAGTAGCAAAGTTTAGAGCCGCTCGTCGCATTTGGGCAAATATCACGAAAGAATTAGGAGCAACCAATCCGGATGCACAAAAATTACGTTTTCATACACAAACTGGTGGTAGCACATTGACGGCTCAGCAACCCATGAATAATATTGTTCGCGTAACCATTCAAACATTGGCTGCCACATTAGGTGGAACACAAAGTTTGCATACGAATGGTTTCGATGAAGCATTGAGTTTGCCTACCGAACAAGCAGCAGGAATTGCCTTGCGTACCCAACAAATTGTTGCCGAAGAAAGTGGAATTTGTGACACCGTTGATCCATTTGCAGGAAGTTATTATGTAGAAACATTAACCAACGAAGTAGAAGCCGAAGCATTGAAATTAATAGAAAAAATTGATGTAATGGGCGGTGCGGTAAGTGCTGTAGAGCAAGGGTTCATTCAAGAACAAATTGCAGCATCGAGCTACAAATACACACAAGCCATTGAGCGTAACGAAAAAATAATTGTAGGCGTAAATAAGTATGTATCCAATGATGGAATAAAAATTCCTATCATGAAAATAGATGATTCTATTCAACAAACACAAATTGCCCAACTGACAAAATTTAAAGCCAATAGAAATCAAGAAGAGGTAAAACAAAAATTAGATAAAATTGTTGAAGTAGCCAATTCATCTGAAAACTTAATGCCATCGGTGATTGAAGCAGTAGAAGCGCATTGTACGTTAGGTGAAATTGCCAATGTATTAAGAGGGATTTGGGGAGAGTATAAATAATTATTAGTTATTAATTATTAATGGTTAGTGCATTTTATATGTGTAATAGTAGTCTTCTGTGGTTAAAATAGATAGTTGATTGATAAGCGATTGATCGGTCGAAACGCATCTGGATAAAAAAAGGATGCTTCATATTTTATATTAAATGACTTTGATAAATTTAATTTTATTCCTAAGGGAAAATTATATGAATAATTAAATTGAGTACTTGATAATGAATAATTAAATAAAGTTGTTTTATTTTCAAAGTCTGTTATGGTACCATTGGCAGATTCAAATTCCTTTTGTTTGTTAATATTTATTTCAACACCAGCATATATTGAATATCTTTTTTTATTGATAAATGAAAAATCACTTCCTATATTCAATTCATTTATTTTAGTTTGAAAAAAATAGTTTTCATAAGTTATATAATAAGAAGGGAAGCAATCCATATCATAATATCGAAAGGGATAAACATAAGTTTTGATAGTTGTGTATTGATATGATACTCTTAAATTTATTTTCTTAAATAATTTTAAGGAATAATAAATGATAGGTGAATTTTTTGTTTGATAATATTCATCTTGGTCATATCCATAAAAAATAATTTTATTTTTTGATGTAAAGAAAAATGAATTTTTTATAGATTTTGAGTTTTTTGGAATGTATGCACCTGATGTATATTGCAACGTACCTATTCCTATTCCAATCTCATTTATTTTAGTTTTTTGACCTAAAGAAATTAATGGTATAATTGTAAATAATAGTGTAACAATTTTTTTCATATTAATTTGACGTGTTTAAACTTGAATAAGTTAGTTTTTAAATTTTCATCTGTGGTTACACTACAAATATATTCTCCATAAATTTTTGGCTAACGCTGAATTCTTTACCACTTACTTCTATTACAGTTATGAAATCATACTCTTGTTTAGATACAATTTTTATTTTGTTATTAATGCCCAAACCAATGCTTACTACATATTGCAAAAACGTGGTAGAGTTGTCTTTCACAGAAACCATTTTGCATGTTTTCCCAATGCCAATTTCAGATAATGTTTTTTTATCTACTTTAGCAATCTCTCCATTTTCATTGGGTATTGGATCTCCATGAGGATCAAATTTTGGGTAGTTTAAAAATTTATCTAATTTCTGAATCAATTTTTCACAGTTAATATGTTCTAATTCTTCGGCCACTTCATGCACTTCATCCCATGTAAATTCTAATTTTTCATACAAAAAAGTTTCCCATAAACGATGTTTTCTAATAATTAAAATAGCTATTTTTTTTCCTGTATTTGATAGCGAAATTTTGCCATATTTTTCATAAGAAATTAACTTTTTCTCTTTCAATTTCTTCAACATATTATTAACTGTAGCTGGTTTTACAGCTAATTGAGTGGCTAATTCATTCGTGCCAACACTTCGTACTTTATCGTTTTCAAAAGCTAAATGAAACAATGCTTTTAAATAATTTTCTTCTGTATATGTCATCAACATGTCACAAAGATAATAAAAATACAAAACTTTATTTGTTAGATAAATCTAACTTATTTAGTTTTACATCATGGGAAATATAAAAGAAGATAAAAAAGCTTGGCGTTTTGAACGCACAGTTAACACATTGCCTGAAGTTTTTTCTTCCATACATGTTCCATCAAATGGTAGTTTTTGGAAAAAGTTAATGGCATTTGCTGGTCCAGGATTATTGGTAGCAGTAGGTTATATGGATCCAGGAAATTGGGCAACTGATATTGCAGGTGGTTCTCAATTCGGGTATACTTTATTATCGGTGATATTAATTTCAAATATTTTTGCAATGATTTTACAGCATCTTGCTTTGAAATTAGGCATTGTTGCAGAACGAGATTTAGCTCAAGCTTGTAAAGATCATTTTGATCCTAAAGTAAATTTTATGCTTTGGATTTTATGTGAAATTGCTATTGCTGCTTGTGATTTGGCAGAAGTAATTGGTTCGGCAATTGCATTGAATTTATTATTTGGGTTGCCTATTATTTGGGGTGTTGCAATTACATCAATTGATGTTTTAATTATTTTATTTCTTCAATACAAAGGATTTCGGTATATCGAAAGCATTGTAGGAGGATTGATTTTTATAATATTAGTTTGTTTTGGATTTGAAATTGTACGATCAAATCCTGAAATCTTTCCATTGTTAAAGGGATTGATTCCAACTAAAGAAATTGTATTCAATCCTTCTATGTTATATATAGCTATTGGTATTTTAGGGGCAACAGTTATGCCACATAATTTGTATTTACATAGCAGTATCGTTCAAACTAGAAATTACGAACGGACATCAATCGGTAAAAAAATGGCAATCAAATTTGCAACTATTGATAGCACCGTTTCGTTATTTATTGCTTTCTTTATAAATGCAGCAATATTAATAATGGCTGCTGCTACATTTCATTCGTCAGGCAATCAAAATGTATCAGATATTTTTGATGCGCATAAATTATTAACACCATTATTAGGAACCACTTTAGCCAGTGCTTTTTTTGCAATTGCATTATTAGCTTCTGGTCAAAACTCAACATTAACAGGTACTTTGGCAGGACAAATTGTAATGGAAGGATTCTTAAACATTCGACTTAAGCCTTGGCTAAGACGATTAATAACTCGTTTAATTGCTATTGTGCCAGCATTTATTGTAGCTTATATTTATGGTGCAGAAGGAACTTCAGATTTGTTGGTTTTAAGCCAAGTAATTTTGTCAATGCAATTAAGTTTTGCTGTTATTCCTTTAGTAATGTTCACAAACAGCAAGGCTAAAATGGGAGAGTTTGCCAACAAATCTATTTTGAAATGGATTGTTTGGGTAATCACATTCATTATTGTTTCACTTAATTTATATTTACTTTTTAAAACATTTATTTGATGAAAAAAGAAATAATTTTTACAACATCCTTTGTTTTGATGACTTTATTTTTAAAAGCACAAAATGAAATTGCGCCTATTGTTTTAGACAGACCCGATTTAACTGAATCGCCCTTTTTAGTTCCTAAGAATTATTTTCAAATGGAAAGTGGGGTACTTTTTAAAAATGATAAAAGCAATGCTCAGCAAATGAAATTGCCTACCTCATTATGGAAATATGGTTTAACTGATAATTTTGAATTAAGGCTTATCACTGATTTTGATGGGAGTATAAAAAATAAAGGATTTGGACTTTCTCCTATTTGGATTGGATTTAAAGCTCCATTGGTAGAAGAAAAAGGTATTGTTCCCAAAATTTCAATCATCAGTCATTTGCAAATTCCAACTTTTGCATCTTCATTTTATAAAGCAAAATATATTGCTCCTCAGTTTAGATTTGTTTTTCAACATACAATTACTGAAAAGGTTTCATTGAGTTACAATTTAGGAATGGAATGGGATGGCTTTTTACCTCAACAAACTTATATTTATACATTGACTACTGGAATTTCATTAACTAAAAAAATAGGTATGTATTTAGAGTTATATGGTGATTTTCAACAAAAAGATGTACAAGGTAATTATCATGCAGATGGGGGTTTTACCTACTTAATCAATAATAATTCGATGTTTGATATATCGAGCGGTTTTAAATACTTAGGTGTAAATAAAGATTATTTTTTATCGTGTGGATATTCATTCAGATTTAATACTAAACGAAAATAGAACGATGCAAACAGTAAAACTAATTGAGTGCCCAAGGGATGCCATGCAAGGTTGGAAAACATTTATTCCTACCGAAACTAAAATTGAATACATCAATAAATTATTGGAAGTGGGATTTGATACATTAGATTTTGGTTCGTTTGTTTCAGCAAAAGCAATTCCTCAATTAGCCGACACCAAAGAAGTTTTAAAGCATATAAAAATGACTGCAACAAAATTGTTAGCCATTATTGCCAACACCAGAGGTGCAGAAGAGGCTGTGCAATACGATGAAATTGCCTATTTAGGTTTTCCGTTTTCTATTTCTGAAACCTTTCAAAAATTAAATACCAATAGCTCAATCGAAGAATCGTTGGTTCGAGTTGCAGAAATTCAACAGCTGTGTGTTCAACATAAAAAAGAATTAGTCATTTATATTTCAATGGGTTTTGGTAATCCGTATGGCGAAGAATATAGTGCAGATGTGGCTTTTAAATGGGTTCGTGCGTTAGAGAAAATGGGCGTTTCTATTTTTGCAATGAGTGATACGGTTGGGGTTTCTAATTCAGAAAATATCGAATACATTTATTCAAATTTAATTAAAGAATTTCCTGCCTTAGAATTTGGTGCACATTTTCATTCAACCAAAGAAACAGCGCAAGAAAAAATTAAAGCGGCTTATGAAAACAACTGTTTTCGATTTGATAGTGCACTGGGTGGCATTGGAGGATGTCCGATGGCGCAAAATGATTTAGTTGGGAATTTAGCTACAGAAGATGTTATTTCTTTTTTTGAAAAAAATCAAATCAATTTAAAATTAAATAAAGAGGCTTTGTTAGACGCAAGTATGATGGCTAGTAAAATTTTTATATAATTTTTTAAGCAATCAATATACAAGCTGCTGCTCCTGCTAAATATCCTAACAAAGCGGCCAAACTAATATTTTTAAAATACCAAAAGAATGCTATTTTTTCAATACCCATGGCAGCAACACCAGCTGCTGAACCAATGATTAAAATGCTGCCTCCTGTGCCACTGCAAAATGCCAAATAGTTCCAAAAGAAATGACCACTAGGATATTGTGCCAATGAATACATGCCTTGAAAAGCGGCCACTAAAGGCACATTGTCAAATATAGCAGATAGCAAGCCAGTGCCAGTTACGATTACAATATCATTGTGTACTTTCGATGAAAGAAAAAAAGCAATGTCTGTTAAAATAGAAGCCGATTGCAAAGCACTCACTGAAATTAAAATGCCTAAAAAAAATAAAATACTTGGCATGTCAATTCTTTCTAAAGCTGAAAAAATACTAGAAGGGGAGTGGGTAGCATCTGTTTTTTGCTTGTGCAAGGTTTCGCTTATTAACCAAACAATTCCCACTGCTAAAAGCATGCCCATAAAAGGTGGTAAATGTGTTATGGTTTTAAAAACGGGAACAAAAATCAATAAGGCTATACCACTAAAAAAAATTATTCGACGATCTTTGTTTCTGACACTTCCTTTTGAAATAGATTCTAGGGGTGTAAATTTTCCTTTTAATTTGAATAAAAGAAATACCAATGGTACAAGGCATGATATCAAACTCGGAATAAAAACGCTTTTAATAATTCCCCATGCAGTAATCTGATTTCCTATCCAAAGCATGGTAGTGGTCACGTCGCCAATTGGACTCCATGCACCTCCAGCATTGGCTGCAATAACAATCATGCCTATTGAAATTAATCTATCTTTTTTGTCACTTAATATTTTAGAAATTAACGTAGACATTACAATGGCTGTAGTTAAATTATCTAAAATTGCCGATAAGAAAAAGGCTAAAATGGTCACAATAATTAAAAATGTTCTTTTGTTAGTTGTTTTAATTTTATCAATGATGAGTTGAAATCCTTCATAAATATCTATCAATTCCACGATGGTCATTGCGCCAATTAAGAAAAATAAAATGCCGGCAATATCTCCAACGTGTTCATATAATTGATGATTAACTGCAGTAGGGTCTTGTTTAAAAAATGCATACGCTGTCCAACATAAAACGCCTGTTATTAAAGCCGTTGCTGCTTTATCTAGTTTAATGGAATGTTCAATGACAATAAAAAAATAGCCAATAATAAACAATGAAAGTAATACCCAAGTCATCATACAAATATACTTTATTAAAAAGGAAACGCCACTCGAATATAGTATTTGATGATTGAAATGGAGTGGTTGTTATTTCACCCACTCAGGTTTCAATAACGAATAACAAAAAGAGTATTATTTTTTGCTACTAAGGCACAATGTAAAAAAATAGCACAACATAATAAAATTACGTTGTGCTACTTACTTTCTTAAAAGGGTTGTGGTAAATGCCTACAAATCAAATTTAATCCCTTGAGCCAAAGGTAATTTGTCGGTATAATTAATCGTATTTGTTTGTCTTCTCATATACACTTTCCAAGCATCAGAGCCACTTTCACGTCCACCACCTGTTTCTTTTTCACCACCAAAAGCACCACCAATTTCGGCACCACTCGTTCCTATGTTAACGTTCGCAATTCCGCAATCACTTCCTGTTTGAGAAAGGAATTGTTCTGCTTCACGCAAATTAACAGTCATGATAGCAGATGATAAACCTTGAGGAACATCATTTTGCATGGCAATCGCTTCATTTAACGTTTTGTATTTCATAATGTATAAAATAGGCGCAAATGTTTCATGTTGAACAATTTTGAAACTGTTCTTAGCTTCAATCACACATGGTTTCACGTAACAACCACTTTCAAAACCTTTTCCTTTTACTACACCGCCTTCTACCAATATTTTTCCACCTTCTGCAACAGCAGTTTTAATTGAATTCAAATAGGCTTGAACCGCATCTTTATCAATCAATGGACCCACATGATTTTTTTCATTTAATGGGTCGCCAATTTTTATTTGTTTGTACGCATTTACTAATTTGTCGGTGAATTTTTTATACACTTTTTCATGAATAATTAATCGACGAGTAGACGTACAACGTTGACCTGCTGTACCCACGGCGCCAAAAACCGCACCAATTAACGACATATCTAAATCAGCATGTTCAGAAATAATGATGGCATTGTTGCCACCCAATTCTAACAAACTTCTACCCAAACGTTCGCCCACTGCAGCACCCACAGCCTTGCCCATTCGTGTACTACCTGTTGCTGAAATCAAAGGCATACGTTTGTCTTTGCTCATCCATTCGCCAACCTCACGGCCACCGTTGATAATACAACTCACTCCTTCAGGCACATTGTTTTTCTTTAATACATCTTGTATAATATTTTGACAAGCCAAAGCCGTCAACGGTGTTTTTTCACTTGGTTTCCAAATACATACATCGCCACAAACCCATGCCAACATAGCATTCCAACTCCACACAGCTACAGGGAAATTAAAAGCAGAAATAACACCCACAATGCCTAACGGATGATATTGCTCATACATTCTGTGTCCAGGACGTTCGCTGTGCATTGTTAACCCATGCAATTGGCGACTTAAACCCACCGCAAAATCACAGATGTCAATCATTTCTTGCACCTCACCCAAACCTTCTTGTAAACTTTTGCCCATTTCAAAACTCACCAATTCGCCTAACGGTTGTTTAAACTTACGCAACTGATCACCCATTTGACGAATCACCTCTCCACGTTTTGGTGCTGGCATCATGCGCCATTCTTCAAACGCTTTTTGAGCCGTTTTTACCACTTTTTCATAATCATTTTTGGTAGTTGAATAAACCGACGCAATTAATTTTCCATCTACAGGAGAATAGCTGTCTAATTTTTCGCCTTTCGATTCTAACCATTTTAAACCAGTGCCAGTGCCCGAGTTTAATTTATTTACTTTAAGTTGTTTTAATACTTTTTGCATGAAAATTTATTTTTTTGAAAGTACAAAGATAAGGAGAGATGTCGGATGTAAGGTGTCGGATGTCAGGTTTTTGAAAATAGATTTTTGGGTGTCTAGGTCTTTTTTTTATGCATTAACAACGCCTCCTGTTACGCTATTCGGATAAGCACAAAACAATCTGCCGAAATATATAACACTTAACATATTGTATTCTTCATTGCAATGATGGTAACGTTTATATTTCCCTCCTTTAGAGCATTTTTATCGTGCTGTTTTCTCCATAAAAAAAGCCCTAAATAGTGTTAAACTATTTGGGGCTTTTTTTATCTATATTTTAATTTAGTAATAAATTAAAATATAAAATTAATAAAGAGTTCCAGTATTTTTCAACTGAAACCCTTTACTGAATTTCTAATTAAGGATGTTGAGAATAAAGTGAGTTTGAACTGTTGATATCAAACAATGGAAAATCTGATCCATCTACATAAGTATCTCCATTCAAATCTGAAGCTAAACTGAATAATCCTAAATTTGTTGAATTATCTACATCTACTTCATATATTGAATAATCTGATCCATCAATGTACTCATCTTGATTAATATCTCCTGAATACATACCATATATCCCCGTTGGTAACAATACCATTGGATCTGTTGAACCATCTGTATATGCTTGTGTTAACGCAGTTGAGAAATTATATGCAGTTGTTGATGTAATTGCCACTGCTGCTGCACTCCACAATTGTACGGAATTTTGATGTTTCAATGCTATGTAGTAACTGTTACCAATGGTAGCACCTGGGAAGGTAACTGCTAAAGTACCATTTGTTTGTAACATTCCAGTTGTAGTATAAGATACTGTTGCTGGAGTTACTGCATCATGTAATTCTACAGTTACAGAATCAACATCAGTAGCATTACCTGGAGTTGCACTTCCTGCTGCTACTAAATTGTCGTAACGTGCTGCAACCATTCCTCCTGCTCCATTGTCATATCCTTGGATAAACGCTGTCAAATTTAAGTTTGAAGAAGCTGGCGCCACTACTTGTATTGTAGAAGAAGCTGTGTTGTCATTAATAAGATCACCAGCAACTGTAGTACCTGCTGAACAAGTAGTACCATTTCCGAAGTTGATGTTTCCTACAAAACTTTGTGCAGCTGTAACAGTAACACCTTGTACTTTTAGTATAATTGTACGATTCGTATTTTTCGCGATAGCGTCTGTAGTATTACAAAGACGTAATTGAGAACCCGTGTTTGACAATATTGACCATCCTGCTGGTAAGCCTGTTTGTTGTGCATTCGACAAAAACGTAACTGAAGCTGGTACTTGGATGATAGGTCTAAGTTTAGCTTGTGCAATAGTAGAAACTGGTCCAAGATTACCGATTGTTACTTCAATATCAATAGTAGCACCTACTGATACGATACCTGAGTTAGAAGGCAAAACGTTTATGTAAGGATTGGCTTGCCCAATAGACTCAGAAGCTATAAACGAAGCTCCAATGCAAAATAGCATTATTAATTTTAATTGTTTCATTATCTAATTATCTTAATTATTTAAATTATAGAGTACTTAAACCATTGTTTGCACTGTTGTTTTCTGATGTGTTATCAGAACCTCCTGTAACTGAAATAACTAAATTAGAGTTTGTACCTGCTGGTGTTCCAGCATTTCTTGTAATTGTGAAACCTAAAGTAGATAAATCAGATTTTGCTATAGAAACACCTGTTTTTGAAGTAGCAGTTACAAAACCGCCTGATAAACTGAAATTCCAGTTACCATTGTTGTAAGCAGTTGCAAAAAATGCTGAAGTACCATTTGTTCCTGAAGTTGGTGTACTAGTAAGTGTAGCGATTGAAGGTACAGCAATTGTAAAACCTGCTGGTACTGGAATAGTAACTGTAATTGTACCATTTGAATTACCAACTGCATTTTCAAATATATCTACCAATAATTCTGCTGATTGATTCGCACTAAATAACGCTGTTGCTATTTGAATACCAGGAGTTAAATCTGCACCAGATAATGTTCCACCTGAATTAGTAACTAAGTTTGGACGGTAATCAGGATTAGTGAAACTCCAAGCATTTACTAATACATCACATGGTGTGTTAATAATTGTATTACCATTAGCTCTTAAGTAAGTATTTGTTGCTGCATTCTCAGCAATTTTACAAAATCCAATTGAACCAACAACAGTTGAACTAAATGTAGTATCCATAGCAATTACATTATTTTGAAATGCTGCACCACCTGTAGCTGCATTGGCAATAACATCTGCATCCATGAGTAAACCTATATAGTTGTTCATTAAAATACTGTTATGAATTTCAGTTTCAGAATTTCTTCTTAAACGAGCTCCTCTTTTGAAACCAGTAGCTGTTGGGTTTGTAATACCACCTAAGTTAGTACCACATCTGTATGCACCAATTTGTGTTATATTGTAAAATTTAGGAGCTGTTTTTGGTAAAATAGTAAATGGTGCTGAAGCGTTATTGTCAGACTCCCATCCTTCTGAAGTAGAAACCGCTGGAGCATCAGAAACCGCTGGATCTCTAACAATTAATCCAAATTGTACTGTTCCGTTGTAACCATTGTCAACATCAAAATCATCGTCAAGGTTTCTGTAAGAAACTAAATGATCACAATTCACTGTACCACCAAACCACTCAAATGCATCGTCAAATCCAAAAGATGTTTGTATGTGATGGATAGTAGTACCACTTCCTACAGATCCCATCGTTAAACTATTCATTTCATTGTTAGCTGCGATTACGAAACCTGCATACTCAATACGTAGGTATGATAATGAACCAGAATTGTCATTAGAGATGGTACCACCATGACGACCTTTAGAACTTGTACCAGATATTCCTTCTGATGGAACACCAGATGGATTAGCTGCTAATATATTATTAGGTGCTCTACCACACATAATAATACCTCCCCAATCTCCAGATATTCTAGAACCTGCAGCTTTGCTAGAAGTAAATACGATTGGATTACATGGTGTACCGTTTGCAATAAGTTTTGCGCCTCTTTCTATTACTAAAGCACTAATTACTGTGTTTGCATCTCCACGAACTACTGTACCTGCTTCAATCGTTAATGTTACTAAAGAATCTACAGAGATAGTACCTTGAATTAAATAAACATTGTTTTTTGTCCATGTAGTGTTAGTAGAAATGTTGCTCGATACATTTACTGTAGGTGCTCCATAATAAGTGTTCTGAGGATCCCAGTTTGTCCAATTTTCTGTCCACATTGCTGTTGGAGCAGGTTCAAATGCACCACGGTAAGTGGTAGTTACAACTTGTGCCATAGCTACCATACTAGTAATAGCTAATAAAAATGCGACTGTTAAAATTTTTTTTGTCATTTTTTTGTTTTTTTTAGTTTTTAAAGAATAATTTAAATTTTATGTAGCAAAAGTATTTCAGAAAATGCAACAGCTACTTTAAACTGCATTAAGAAATTGTAACCTAAATATTAAATTTAAGTTAGCGACAAAAACTCTTTGAAATTTTGATAATTATTGAAGTATAAATACAATCGTATTGAAAATTGAAATTCGTGCAAAAGATTTGCTACACTTTACTTACAAAATTTAGCTTGCCAAAGTACGTTTATGTTTTCAACTCGTTGAAATTAAATATATTGGCAAAAAACGCAACAATAACAAGAGTATCAAGGCAATCAATTGCTAAACTTATGGACGCTACTGGGGGATTCGCCATACAGCACAGAAAAAAGGAAACTAATTTTAATTAATGATTTCTTAATATCAAATAATTAATTTAATTGGTATAAATTTTACTTTTGCAGTCTAAGAGTATTTATTTGATATAACTAAAGAATTATACATTATTTCATTTTTTTCGTTATGAAAACAAATGCTTTTAGCAATTCGGTTAAAAACAACGAGTGTTGTATTTAATTAAATTGATTCAACAGTTAAATTATCAAATTAAAAATAAATAATCATTTATATTTCAATGAAAATCTCAAAACATTTACTTATACTATTATCAATTATCTGTCTTTCAAAATTTAATACATTTGGACAAGCGAATCCATTTATTAATGTTTTGCCATCAAATTCAGGTATTGTAACCACTGGTGGTATCATCGATATTGAAGTTACTATAGGCAACCTTGGACCAGTATCAACAATCGCACAAGCTAAACTTAGACCAATTATTCAAGTTCCAGCTTCAGTTGTATTTTTATCAAATAATGATCAAACAGGCTTACCGGCAGGATGGACTATATTATCAAACACGGGTTCGCAATTACGACTTTGTAATTCTGCAGACCCTATTCCAGTAAATACGAGTCGCATAATTATATTGAAGGTACAAGGTGTTACCGTTGCACCTCCAACAACTTTTGCAGGAAATATAAACTTTGGAAATGGTACTACTTGTGCAGCAGGTCCTACGGTTGCTGGGGATCTTATTACAGACAATACAGCTACTTCTACAATTGAGGTACAACCCGGATGTAGTTTGAATGTTAGTGCTACAGCAGGTACAATAATATGTAACGGCGATTCTACAAATATCACTTGCAGTGTTACCAATGCAACTGGTGCTGTGGAATACAATATTTCAGGAAATTCGAATTGGCAATCAAGTAATATTTTTACTATGCCAGCAGGGAACTATATCATAACAGCAAGAGATAGTATTAAT
>JBILBN010000090.1:0-9488 GCA_044353665.1 Chitinophagaceae bacterium
GACTAACCAGCCGACGATGTTATTGATTTTATTGTAATTCATAATTTTTAAAAAATGTTAAATGGCAAATATAATTAAGTTATAAAGGTTTTGTTAATGAAATAAGTTAAAATAATCAAAAAGGAATAAGATGTGAGTATTTAGATTAGAGATTTGTGAAAAAGAAAATATTAATAATCACATTATCACTTCTCAAATCTGAAATCTCTTAATCTTTTATCTAAATAGTAGCTATACACTTTAATTCTATAGCAATTGGAGTTGGTAAACTATTAATTTCACAAGTGGTTCTACAAGGTTGAGCATCTTTAAAATACTCGGCATACAATTTATTATACGTATGGAAATCTCGTTTCATATTCACTAAAAATACAGTTACATCAACCAAGTTTTCCCATTTAGAGCCACTTTCCTCTAAAACGATTCGCACATTGTCAAATACACTTTTACATTGAGCTTCAAAATCAAATGCTAGGAAATTTCCATTTTTGTCTAATTGTAAACCTGGAATTTCATTTGTGTCAGGCGTTCTTGGACCAATGCCTGATAAAAATAATAAATTGCCTACTCGTCTTGCATGAGGATATGCGCCAACAGGTTGAGGTGCTTTTTGTGTAGAAATTATTTCGCTCATTCTTATTTTATAATTATTAAGTGGGTAAAAATAATGGATAGCTTTCAATTTTTAATAGTTTTTTTTCAAGTGTTAATATATTTTATTTTTTGATTAAAACTATATTCATTGACCAAAAACTAACTTTTATTTATTGATTTTTTTAACGAAATTTGCACCATTAATTTTTAAACGTACGACATGATAGATATTAAAGTACCAACAGTAGGTGAAAGTATTAGCGAAGTAACATTAGTGAAATGGAATATCGCCGATGGGGCATGGGCTGATCGTGATGATGTGATTTGTGAATTGGAAAGTGAAAAAGCAACTTTTGAATTGAATGCTGAACAAGCTGGTATTGTAAAACATGTTGCACAATTGGATGCTACTCTTTTAATTGGCGATTTAGTTTGTCAAATTGATGAAACGGCTGAACGTCCAGCAAGTGCTGCTCCAAAAACCGAAGCGCCTACTTTATTTGAACAAAAAGAAGTGGCTCCTTCAACTCAAGCAACTGATGTGAAAGCGACACCTGTGGCTCAAAATATTATTGCAGATAAAAAAGTAGATGTTAGCCATGTGAAGGGGAGTGGTGCCATGGGAAAATTGACTAAAAGTGATGTGTTGGCCGCTATTGAAAAACCAGGTGTGATGCCCGGTAAAGAGTTGTTTAGCAGAAATGACGACAAGCAAAAAATGTCTAATTTAAGACGAACGATTAGTCGTCGTTTAGTAGAAGCTAAAAATAGCACGGCTATGTTGACAACGTTTAATGAGGTTGATATGACCGAAATTATGGCGTTGCGTAATAAATATAAAGATGAATTTAAAACCAAACATGGTGTTGGTTTGGGCTTTATGAGTTTTTTCACAAAGGCTTGTAGCATTGCGTTGCAGGAGTGGAAAGCAGTGAATGCTTATATTGATGGAGATGAAATTATTTATCATGATTATTGCGATATTTCGATTGCAGTGAGTGCTCCAAAAGGATTGGTGGTTCCTGTAATAAGAAATGCGGAAAGCTTAAGCATGAGAGAAATTGAGGCAGCAGTAGTCGCATTGGCAGGAAAAGCACGTGAAAATAAATTATCCATTGAGGAAATGACAGGTGGAACATTTACAATTACAAATGGTGGTGTATTTGGTTCATTGTTGAGTACTCCCATTATTAATATTCCTCAATCAGCTATTTTGGGTATGCACAAAATTCAAGATAGACCAATGGCTGTAAATGGCAAAGTGGAAATTAGACCAATGATGTATTTAGCATTGAGTTATGACCATCGTATTATTGATGGTAGAGAAAGTGTAGGATTTTTGGTTCGTGTGAAAGAATTGTTGGAAAACCCGATGTTGCTTTTAATTGGTAAAGATCCTGCAACTTTATTGTTTGAATTGTAAGCCAAATGTTTGTAGACGCTTACTTTCAAGTTGCCACTCAATTATTTGAACATTACGAATTACAGTTACCCCTTCATTTATTCCTGAAAGAATATTTTAAAAACAATAAAAAATATGGTTCTCGGGATAGAAAATATATTGCAGAGTTATTATATGGAATTTATCGTTTAGGAAAAAATAATGAACACATTGCTGCAAAAGATAGAATGCTCTTTGGCGCTTTTTTGAGTAACAAGTTGCCTTTAATTTTCTTTGAGAAAACCAATTTAGCTTTAGCGAAAAACTATACCTGCAGTTTTAAATCAAAAATAGATTTTTTAAAAGAAACGTTTCATATTGATTTCACCATTCCGTTTACTTTAAGTGAGCAAATTACAGCAGAAGAATATTTGACTTATTTGTTTCAACCTTCAACCGTTTTTATCAGAGTAAGAAAAAATCACCAAGAAGTTAGAGCGCAGTTGAAACAATCGGAAATTTCTTTTACTGAAATTAATGAAAATTGCTGGTCGTTTGAAGCCAATATAAAGTTAGATGAAATTATTGTAGATAAATCTGACTATGTGATTCAAGACTATGCTTCGCAACAAACAGGTGAGTTTTTTAAACCTCAAAAGAACGAAATCTGGTGGGATTGTTGTGCTGCAAGTGGGGGTAAATCTATTTTGTTATTAGATAAATGTAGAAATATTGATTTGACTGTTTCTGACATTAGAGAAAGTATCATTAAAAATTTACATCAACGATTTACTTTATATGGTTATGCCAGTAAATACGTTTCATTAGTAGCAGATGCTTCAAATGAGGGCTTAAAAATGAGTAGAACATTTGATGGGATTATTTGTGATGCACCTTGTAGTGGTGCAGGAACTTGGAACAGTAGCCCAGAGCAATATTATTTTTTTAATGAACAAAAGTTACAAGATTTTCATAATAAGCAAACAGCTATTTTAAAAAATGTAATTCGTTTTGCAAAACAAAATGGTAAAATATATTTTATAACCTGCAGTGTTTTTAATTATGAAAATCAAGCGGTGTTGAATGAAATTTTACAAGATGATTCTATACAACTCATTAACCAACAACTTATTAAAGGAGGTCATTTTAGAGGAGATCATTTATTTATTGCCGAGTTGCTCAAAAAGTAAATCTTTACCAATCATATAGAATAAAAACTGTTATTATATCACAATTAAAATAAGTTAAAATGCAATTACCCAAATTTCTTTTAGGAGACAACACAGATTGTCCGGATGATATTTTTATTATTCATTTAGATTTCCCTCGTTTTGTCATTAATTTAAAAGATGATGAAGTGGAATTATTCGATGAAACCGATGAACTCACAGATGCTGAGTTAGAAACAGAAATGACTGTTTTAATTGAAGAAGCTGGTTTATTTTACGATAGAGAAGTAAAGCGATATGACGAAGAATAATCAGCCTGAACATTTTTTTAGTCTTAAAATTTTGTTACTAAACTGAATTTTGCTTTTAAATAAAAAAATGAGCTTATTTTTGATAATTAAATTATATAAAAATGAAAAAAATAATCACCGTTTTTGCTGTAATTGGTTTTATAGCAACATTATCATCATGCAATAATGAAACAACAATGGATCTTGCAACTGTAACTGCAAAAGTAGATTCTTTAGCCTCTACAAAAATTGAAGAAGCAACTGCTTCTGCAACTACAGAATGTGAAACTCGAATGGCTACCGAATTAAAATCGATGACAGACTCAATCGTTCAAGCAAAAAAAATTGAATCAGCAGCGCAATAATTTTTAATAATAAATTGTCTATTATTAATAAAATAAATTTTAAAACAATAAATAAATAAAACAAACATGAAAAATTTAAAATATATCATCGTTCCGGCATTGTCAGCATTTATGTTTACTGCTTGTAACAACGAAGTAAAAGGACCTACTCAAGCAGAGATTGATACTCAAGTAGAAGTAAAAGTAAAAGCAGCTACAGACCAATTAAAAGCAGATTGCGATAGCCGCATTATGGAAGCTGCACAATTAAAAGCTGATAGCATGATGGCTAAAACAGTAACTAAAAAAGTGGAACCATCAGCTCCGGTTGCGAAACCAGCTGCGCCAGCACCAAAACCAACTACGCCAAAAGTTACAACACCAAAAGTTACAACGCCTGTAAAAAGCCAAACAATTGAAAGTGGTGGAATGAGAGGTCAATCTGACCAAACAAAATCAAAAGACAAAAATAGTGTAGAAGGTGGGGGAATGAGAAATCAATCAGACCAAAATGTTAAGAAAGATGTAAGAAGTATTGAAGGTGGAGGAATGAGAGGTCAATCTGACGAGAGCAAAAAGAAATAATATTTTTCTAAATTATCTTTAAAAAAGCGATTTTAAATTGAAATCGCTTTTTTTATGCTTATTAGTTTTTTTTAAGAAAAAACATTTCATAATTTTAAATAAGAATGCAATTTTAAAAGAATATAATAATTTTAAAAAAATAATTTCTCAAAATTTAAAATTAATAAAAGCAACATAATCACTAATCCAACGCGTTTTCGATGCAGGAAGCAATCTTAAAACGTCAACGCGTTTGCGACGCAGGAAGCAATCTCAAAAAAAGCGTTTGGAAGTCAATAAACAATGAAAAAAATATAACTCATTTGCAACACAGGAATCAATCTCAATATATTTCTATTAAATATTAAAAAATATAATTTATCTTCATAATATGGAAAAAGGAGGAGCTGTATATATTATGACAAATATTTATAACTCTGTTTTGTATATTGGCGCTACATCTGATTTGGTTAGCAGAGTTATTCAACATAAACAAAAATTATTTCCTAATAGTTTTACGGCTAAATACAATTGTATTAAGTTGGTCTATTTCAAGAGTTTTCATTCGATTGAAGAAGCACTTGACGAAGAAAAACGATTGAAAGGTGGTAATCGAGCAAGAAAAATTGCATTAGTAAATTCTATAAATGAACCGTGGAATGATTTGTGGGAAATAATTAAAGAATGGTAACTATTTTATAATGCGATTGCTTCCTTCGTCGCAAACGCGTTGGGTAAAGAAAAAGAGCTTGTCATTTGACAAGCTCTTTTTAATAATAGAATAATGAATTATTGTTTAATCATTGTTGTAAAGGTGTATGTGTAAGCTGGTACACCATCATCTTTGTAAGAAATGCTACCTGAACCTCCAGTTAAAGAATTTCCAGAACCAGTAATGTTACTATAAGTATAAGTACCAACAGTTACGTTAGGACAAGTAAAAGTCCCTGCACTATTTATTGTACCTGGGAAAGTTAACATAGTTGCGTCGCTTGCATTTTTCATTGTCACAGTAATTGCAGTTGTGCTAGATGTATCAGAGTTTGAAATAACCATTTTCCATCCAGTGTAAGTTCCAGAAGGAGTGCCGTTATCAACGCCATTTCCTACATAAGTTCCAATATATTTTGTTTTTGTTTTTGTTTCGCAAGAAGCTCCTTCATAACCACTAGGGCAAGTACAAGATCCGTCGGTACAAGTTCCTCCGTTAGAACAAACTACATCTTTACATGCATTAGGGTTACAAGATGTCATAATGGTAGCAGTAAAAGCACTCATTGTTAAAATTGAGGCGACTAAAATGTTTTTGATTTTTTTCATGTTTTTAATTTTTAATTATTTAATAAGCAAATATCTATTTATATATTTTAAAAAGCGATGCTTCTAAAAGAGTTTACATTTTTTTTACAAAGCAAAACCGATATGAGATAAAGAGATAATAGATATGAGATTAAAATTAAGACATTTAAAAAGTCTTATATATAACATCTGAATGCTAATCATCTAGTTTCAATACCGCTAAAAATGCTTCTTGAGGTACTTCAACATTTCCTATTTGACGCATACGTTTTTTACCTTCTTTTTGTTTTTCTAATAATTTACGTTTACGGCTAATATCTCCACCATAACACTTTGCAGTAACATCTTTACGCATCGCACTTATGGTTTCACGAGCGACTACTTTTGCTCCAATGGCTGCTTGTATTGCGATTTGAAATTGTTGACGAGGCAGTAGCTCACGTAATTTTTCACATAATTTTCTACCAAATTCATGCGATCTGTTTCTGTGAATTAATGCACTCAATGCATCTACTTTGTCTCCGTTTAAAAGAATATCCATTTTCACAATATCACTGTCACGCATATCAATCGGATGATAGTCGAATGAGGCATAACCTCGAGTTTGAGATTTTAATTTATCATAAAAATCAAAAACAATTTCGGTTAAAGGAATTTCAAAGGTCAACTCAACACGAGTAGGCGTTAAGTAACTTTGATTGATTAGCATTCCTCGTTTACCAATACACAACGACATAATGTTTCCAATATAATCTGGCTTGGTAATAATTTGTGCCCTGATAAATGGTTCTTTTATAATGTCTATTTTACTTGGATCTGGCATTTCTGTAGGATTGTTGACTACAATTTTAACGCCATTGGTTAAATACGCTTCAAAACTCACATTGGGAACCGTTG
This sequence comes from Chitinophagaceae bacterium, assembly GCA_044353665.1. Lineage (GTDB taxonomy): Bacteria > Bacteroidota > Bacteroidia > Chitinophagales > Chitinophagaceae > OLB11. The sequence goes on from JBILBN010000090.1 coordinate 6,539, forward strand.
TAATAACGGTTTGATTAAACTCCCTTTCCAAACGTTCTTGAATGATTTCCATGTGCAAAAGACCCAAGAAACCACAACGGAAACCAAATCCTAAAGCCTGAGAGGTTTCAAGCTCAAACGTTAATGAAGCATCATTTAATTGCAATTTTTCCATGCAATTTCTCAATTCTTCAAATTGGTCAGTTTCTACCGGATAAATGCCAGCAAAAACCATCGGTTTTACATCCTCAAACCCGTGAATGTTTTCTAAACAAGGATTGGCAGTTGTCGTAATCGTATCTCCAACTTTTACTTCTTTGGCAACTTTAATTCCTGTAATAATATAGCCCACATCGCCTGCTCTAACCTCTTTTTTTGGTTCCATACCAAATTTTAAGATACCTACCTCATCGGCTTCATATTCTAAACCAGTATTGCTGAATTTAATTTTATCTCCTTTTTTAATAATACCACTAAATACCCGATAATATACAATTATTCCTCTAAAACTATTAAATACACTGTCAAAAATTAATGCTTGTAAGGGGGCTTCTAAATCGCCTTTAGGTGCAGGAATGCGCTCAATGATAGCACATAATATTTCTTGAATACCAATTCCACTTTTGCCAGAAGCTAACAAAATATCTTCTTCTTTACAACCAATTAATTCTATAATTTGGTCTTTTACTTCAGGAATCATGGCGCCTTCCATATCAATTTTATTAATGACAGGAATAATTTCTAAATTGTTTTCAACGGCTAAATACAAATTTGAAATTGTTTGAGCTTGAATACCTTGTGAAGCATCAACCAACAATAACGCACCTTCACAAGCTGCTAAAGCACGACTCACTTCATAACTAAAGTCAACATGACCTGGCGTATCAATTAAATTAAAAACATATTCTTCTCCTTTGTAAGGATAATTAATTTGAATGGCGTGACTTTTAATTGTAATCCCTTTTTCACGTTCCAAGTCCATATCATCTAACACTTGGTTTTGCATATCTCGTTCACCTATGGTGTTTGTAAACTCTAATAATCTATCTGCAAGGGTACTTTTTCCGTGGTCAATATGCGCAATAATGCAAAAGTTTCTTATATTTTTCATTCTAAATATTTATTTTTTCTATCTCATAAAAGATACAATAGGATACAAAAGTATGTTTACTAAGCCACTAAAAAAAATCCTGATTAGTAATCTAATCAGGATCGAATATGTTTTATTTGATAATTACCATTTATCAACTTCGATATCCGAATTGTTAGGTATAACAGATTCAGTGAGAGTAGGAATTACTTCAGATGTCGTACTTTGAGAAAAAGAAGGAATATACTGTTCACCTTCTTCACCTTCAGGATATTCATGATTAAATGCATCAAAATCAAAATCAGGTAATAATTCTGTTTTTACATGATTGATCGCTTCGCCTAAGGCTTTATGAAATTTATTAAAATCTTCTTTATAAATATAAATCTTGTGTCTTTCATAACCATTGTCATCGAATCTTTTTTTACTTTCTGTTAAAGTAATAAAATAATCATTTCCTTTTGTTGAGCGAACATCAAAAAAATACGTTCTTCTTTTTCCAGCTTTTAGGCGTTGTGTGAAAAAAATTTCATTGTTACGCTCGTTGTTATTATTATCGTATGGCACTTTTTATTTTAATTTAGTGAGAAAATCGTTTAACAAATATACTATAAGTTACAAGATGTCAAAATTTTTAATCATTAAATTTTTATTATAAATAAAATGAATTTTTCAAATAAGGAGAGGATACATTTCACTTTTTTGAATATTTGAATTTATTGTTATGTTTTTTAAAAAAAAATCGTAATATTACACTTACATTAACACAATATATAAGTATGTTAAGAAAATTTTTATTTATTTTACTTTTACCTATTGTAGTATCAGCTCAAAAACACCATGAAGTTGGTATTTTTGCAGGAACATCTAGCTATTATGGCGATTTGCAAGATAAATTGTTTCCCGAAGGTGGTTACAGAGCTTGTGGGGGGCTAACTTATAAATATTTCCCTCATCCAAGCATAGGATTTAGGTTCGGAGCTACTTATGCTAGTTTGTTTGGAGCTGATAGTTTATCTGCATCAAAAGCGGTTAAACGAAGAAACTTAAATTTTCAAACCAATATTTTTGAAGCTTCAGCAGGAATTGAAGCAAATATGATTCCGGTAGATTTTGATGAATTTAAATTTTCTCCATATGCTTTTGCAGGAATAGCCCTTTTCTACTACAATCCATATACTATGGGCAATAACGATGAAAAAGTTTATTTACGACCATTAAGCACTGAAGGTCAAGGATTAAGACAATACCAAGATAGACGAGTTTATAGCTTGGTAAATGTAGGTTTTCCTTTAGGATTTGGGTTAAAAACCTTGATAGGAAACAAAGTATTAATAAGCACCGAAATTGGATTTAGATATACTGCTACAGATTATTTAGATGATGTGAGTAAATCTTATGTAAATATGGATACATTATTTAAATACAAAGGTAAACAAAGTGTAGATTTATCTTATAGAACAGATGAATTAACTAATTGGGATGGAAATTATCCGAATGATAAGTTTGTAAGAGGAGATAACATGAAAACAGATTGGTATTGGTTTGCAGGAATTAATATCGCAATTTATTTTGATGCTTTTGGCAACCCACTTCGGTCATTAAAAACTCGATGTCCAAGAAGAATATTTAAATAATTACACAAAATAATATTTAATAATATTAAAAAAAAATGTCCTGAATTTTCAGGACATTTTTTATTGAACCAATATTATCAATAGTTAAACTGCAAAACTAGTCCCACATCCACATGTACTTGATGCATTTGGGTTTTTAAATGTAAAACCTCTTGAGTTTAATCCTCCTTCAAATTCTATTTCCATGCCCACTAAATACATTTCATGCCCTTTATTTAAAATGACAGGTATGCCTTCTACTTCA
>JBILBN010000028.1:0-29821 GCA_044353665.1 Chitinophagaceae bacterium
AAATGCATAAACAAAACAAAATAACAATAAAAACATATAAATCAAAAAACCGAAGTCAAAATGTTTTGACTTCGGTTTAATTAATTATTTTTACACTAAATCCGTATCACTTATTTAGGACGATACAAGGTAAATAAATTATCCTTGTTTATTTATAATCACTCTATGTGGAGTTGGACCTTCAACACCTGCTTTATCCCAAGCGGTTTTAACTAGTTCGGTACAACCAAAATAAACGGCCCAATAATCTGCTTGAACGCAATAAGGTTGAATACTAAGGGTAACCATTCCATCACCTACTTTAGATACACTCACAGCAGGTTTAGGTTCTTTTAAAACATTAGGATGGGTTAATAACGCTTCAATGGTGACTTTTTTAGCAAATTCAATATTTTGAACAGGAGAAATTGCCATATTGAAATCAACACGTAAACTGCCATGTGTGGTGTAATTTGTGATAATTCCCGTAGACAAAGGTCCATTCGGTACAAAAACTGTTTTATTTTCAGCTGTAAGTAAAGTTGTGCTAAAAACACCTTGTTCTGTAACCACACCAGTTGTTCCTTGCGCTTCTATCATATCACCTACTTTAAAAGGTTTAAAAATAAGCATCATAACTCCGCCTGCAAAATTTCCTAAAGTACCATTTAATGCGGAACCGATAGCCACACCAGCACCTACTAATAAAGCACCAAACGCAGTTGTATCTACTCCTAAAACACCTGCTGTAGAAATTAACAATAAAATTGTCAACATGACTTTTACCAATGAAATCAAAAATGTTTCTAAGGAAGGGTCGTACTTTTTTTTCTCAAAAACTTTTTTCATAATTTGGACGATTTTTCCAATCATCCAACTTCCGACTAAATAAATAATGATTGCTCCAATTACCTTAGGAGCATAAGTAATAGCCATATCCGTTATTTTTTGAATATAGTTTGTAGTTGTTTCTGCAACCTGCGTTGCATTTTGTGTAATTTGTAATAGTTGCATTTTAGTTTTATTTAATGTGAAATGCAATTATATGCATTATCTTATAAATGGTGTGTTAATTATTGTTTTTTGAAATAAATAAATGATGCAATTTTAAAATTCTAACTTTAAGTTTTTGCTTATTTTTTGTTTTATGAATGACTTGTGTGGCGCAATTTTTTGATTAGAAACTAATGTATCCATCAACTTTTAACAACACCAATTTTACATATTCAATATCAAAAATGCCATGTTGTCAAATTGCATCGTTTATCGCTTAATCTAAAAAAATATCAATTGTCACTATTGTCTAAATTTTAGAAAATGGATATTAAAATGTCTTGTTTTTAGATTTTGAAAGAAGATGAAAATGAGTAAATTAGCAAAATTATTTTGCTTAATAAATATAAGAAATACAGATAAAAAAGCGACAAAAATATTTATTGAAATGCATGAGAACACGAACCAAGTTCAAACCTAAATCTATTTTTTATATAATTAATTTTCAAATTGAAAGGATTGTTGATATCTACATTTATGGAAAATAACTAGATTTCAATAATTCAAAACTCATAATTCAAAATTCATAATTCTTTTTGTACTTTCGCAACTCTTTAAAAACTACAATTTTATGTTTAATAATCTTTCGGAACGTTTAGACAGTGCCTTCAAATTATTGAAAGGTCAAGGTCAGATATCAGAAATTAATATTGCAACTACGATAAAAGAAATTCGTAGAGCTTTAGTAGATGCCGATGTAAACTATTCAATAGCAAAAGAATTTACAGACAAAGTAAAAGAAAAAGCCATTGGCGAAAAGGTTATCACTTCGGTAACTCCGAGTCAATTAATGGTCAAAATCGTTAAAGACGGTTTGGTTGATTTAATGGGTGGAACCGAATCTGAAATTGATTTGTCGGGCAATCCAACTGTCATATTAATAGCAGGTTTGCAAGGTTCCGGAAAAACAACCTTTTCGGGTAAATTAGCTAAATTATTAAAAGATAAGAAAAAGAAAAAACCGTTATTGGTTGCAGCCGATATATATAGACCAGCTGCGATGGAGCAATTGCGTGTTTTGTCTGAGCAAATAGGTGTTCCCGTTCATTTAGAATTAGAAAATAAAAATGCCGTTGACATTGCAAAAAATGCTATTGAATTTGCCAAAGCAAACGGTCACAATGTAGTCATTATTGATACTGCTGGTCGTTTAGCTATTGATGAACAAATGATGAATGAAGTTGCTGACGTAAAATCAGCAGTCAATCCTCATGAAATATTATTTGTAGTAGATTCAATGACTGGGCAAGATGCTGTCAATACTGCAAAAGCGTTTAATGAGCGATTAGATTTTACGGGTGTTGTATTAACTAAATTAGATGGTGATACAAGAGGTGGAGCTGCTCTAACGATAAAATATACCGTTAAAAAACCAATCAAATTTGTGAGCATGGGCGAAAAGCTCGACACATTAGATGTTTTTTATCCAGAACGGATGGCGCAACGAATATTAGGGATGGGAGATATTACCACTTTAGTAGAACGTGCACAACAACAATTTGACGAAGTAGAAAGTAAAAAATTAGAAAAGAAAATTCGTGCCAATAAATTTGATTTCGATGATTTTAAAAATCAATTGCAACAAATTAAACGCATGGGAAATATTAAAGATTTATTAGGCATGATTCCAGGTATAGGTAAAGCCATTAAAGATATTGAAATTAGTGACGATGCATTTAAAGGTATTGAAGCAATGATTGGATCAATGACACCTGATGAACGTAAAAATCCAGAAATTATTGATATTAAAAGACGTTCAAGAATTGCCATTGGAAGTGGTAAAAAAACAGAAGACGTAAATGCTTTCATGAAACAATTTGACCAAATGAAAGACATGATGAAATCAATGAATAAAATGGGTGGTATGGGAATGAAAATGCCTGGAATGAAATAGTGGAAAGTTGACGGATATCAGATGACAGATGTCAGTTTTTAAATTAATTAATAAACTACTAAAAAGTCTGAAATCCGACATCAAGCATCTGAAATCTTATACATGGACATTTTAGAAATATACACCGATGGTGCTTCTCGTGGTAATCCTGGGAGAGGGGGCTATGGTATTGTATTAAAATGGAATGAAAATAGGAGAGAAATTTCTGGTGGTTATCGAAAAACAACTAATAACAGAATGGAACTTTTAGCTGTCATTATTGCTATGGAAACATTGACTAGAGAAGGCTTGAATATAAAAATATATACCGACAGTAAATATGTGGTTGATGCTGTTGAAAAAAAATGGGTTTTTGGTTGGATGAAAAAACAATTTAAAGGCAAAAAAAATAAGGATCTTTGGCTTCGTTTTTTAGGTTCCTATAAAAAACATTCTATTCAATTTATTTGGGTGAAAGGACATGCATCTAACAAAGAAAATAATCGTTGTGACGAGTTGGCAACACAAGCAGCAGATAATGGAAATTTATTAGTCGATACTTGGTATGAAGAAATAGGAAGCAAGGAATTATTTGAGTAAAAGTGAAGATGTATTGTTTGTGAGTTGTAAATAATCGTTTATTTTATTACTTTTATACCCTTAATTATATTTCATGTATAGACTTTTTACATTTCTTTTAATATTTATATCTGCACCATTACTTGCTCAAAAAAAACAAATTACATTAGAAGACATTTGGAAAACGAATACATTCAGGCAAGAAGGTGTTGCTGGTTTTCGTTCGATGAATGATGGAAAACACTATTCAGAAATAAATGATCAAGGGGAATTACAAAAAGTACGTTTTGCTGATGGAAAAGTTGAACGTATAATTGCTAATTTTAGAGCATTGATTTATAAAAATGATTCATTGAAAATTGATGATTATGAATTCAATGCTGATGAAACAAAATTACTTTTACAAACTCAAAGTGAGGCAATTTATCGTCATTCTATTTTACATAAAACTTATATTTATGATATCGTAACGAAAGAAATTATGTTACTGAATGAAAAGAAGGTGTTGCACGCTTCTTTTTCACCTCAAAGCGATAAGGTGGCTTATGTATCAGACAATAACTTATATTATTTTGATATTACTCATAATAAAACAGCGCAAATAACAAATGATGGAGAATACAACATCATCAATGGGAATTGCGATTGGGTTTATGAAGAAGAATTTGGTTTTACAAAAGCCTACGAATGGAGTAAAGAGGGTGATTATATTGCCTATTATCGCTTTAATCAAACAGCAGTACCAGAATATAATTTTGCCATTTATGACAAATTATATCCAACAGATTATAAATTCAAATATCCAAAAGCAGGCGAAAAAAATGCTGTTATTGATATTAATATTTTTCATTTAGGAAATGGAAAAACAACGTCTTGTGACTTAGGTGAAAACACAGACATTTATATTCCTCGAATTAAAATTAACCCTACAAATAATGCATTAATTATTTTTAAATTAAATCGTTTGCAAAATAAATTTGAAATTCTAGAAGCAGATGTAGACAATGGAATTACGAAAGTAATTTATGAAGAAAATAATAAATACTATGTTGCCATAAACGATGATATTCATTTTTTAAATAACAAAAATGGATTTATTTATACGGCTGAAAAAGATGGTTTCAATCATATTTATGTACATGATATTGATAACAATTCTTCGTTTCAAATTACCAAAGGAAATTGGGATGTAGCAGAAATTTATGGTATTGATGAGGCAACAAATACTATTTATTATTTAAGTGCGGAACAATCTCCAATGGAACGCCATGTTTATTCAATAGAAATGAATGGCGAAAAGAAAATTCTTTTAACTCCCTATAAAGGTTGGCACACAGCCGATTTTAGTATTGGATTTAAATATTTTATGGAAAAATATTCTTACATCAATACCCCTCCAACTTATTCAATTCATAATAAAAAAGGGGAGTTGGTTCGTATGTTAAAAGACAATGCTACGTTGGCTTCTAAAATGAAAGAGTATGATTTGTCGAAGTTGGAATTAATACAAGTACCTAATGAAGAAGGTACGCTGTTAAATGGATGGATGATTAAACCAACAAAATTTTCTTCATCAAAAAAATATCCTTTATTGATGTTTCAATATAGTGGACCAGGCTCACAACAAGTCATGAATTCATTTGGCGGTCGTGATTTTTGGTGGTATCAAATGCTTGCACAAAAAGGATATATTATTGTTTGTGTAGATGGCACTGGAACTGGATTTAGAGGAGAAGAGTTTAAAAAGAAAACCTATTTGCAATTGGGAAAATATGAAAGCGATGATCAAATTGCGGTAGCAAAATATTTTGCCAAACAAAAATATATTGATGCTTCAAGAATAGGAATTTGGGGTTGGAGTTTTGGTGGATATATGAGTAGCATTTGTATTTTAAAAGGTGCAGCTATTTTTAAAACAGCTATTGCTGTCGCTCCTGTAACCAATTGGCGCTATTACGATAATATATATACAGAGCGTTATATGCAAACACCACAAACCAATGCAAAAGGTTATGACGACAACTCTCCAGTTAACATGGTTAAAAATTTAAAAGGAAATTATTTAATCATTCATGGAACTGCAGACGATAATGTACATTTTCAAAACTCAGTGATGATGGTTGATGAATTAATAAAAGCCAACAAAGATTTTGACAGCGAATATTATCCAAATAAAAATCATGGCATAAGTGGAGGTGTTACTCGTCTTCAGTTATACAGAAAAATCACTCAATTTATTCTAGAAAAATTGTAATTCTATCTCCTAAAAGGAGCTTGGCATTGTAAAATGTTATGCTGGTTTATTCCCTCCTTTTTTTCCAAACCATTTTTTCTTAGGAGCATTTCCAGCTTCTTTAGCTTTTAAATGATTTTTAATTTGATGTGGCGTTTTTGCTGGTGTTTTTGCAAATAAGTCAGTCATTGGATACGGATTGTCTTCAATCACTTTAATTTGTTTTCCAATTAATCTTTCAATTAATTTCCAATCACTTCTTTCCTCTGCATCGCAAAATGAAAATGCAGTACCATTCGCTCCAGCACGACCTGTTCGCCCAATACGATGCACATAGGTTTCTGAAACATTTGGAATGTCATAGTTGATTACATATTGCAAATCATCTACATCAATACCTCTGGCTGCAATGTCAGTAGCCACCAACACTCTTGTCGTTTGAGCTTTAAAATTACTCAACGCACGTTGACGAGCATTTTGTGCTTTATTGCCATGAATTGCTTCTGCTTTAATGTTGTTTTTTTCTAACACTTTCACAATTTTATCTGCACCATGTTTGGTACGCGTAAAAACTAAAACGGTTTTAATTTTTTCATCTTTTAATAAATGCAGCAAAAGGCCATTTTTATTAAATTTATCAACGTAATATAAGTATTGCTGAATCGTATCGGCTGTTGATGAAACTGGGGTTACTTCTACTTTTTGAGGTTGATGTAAAATAGAATTTGCTAAAGTAACAATCTCTGGAGGCATAGTCGCCGAAAAAAACAACGATTGTTTTTGCTTAGGCAATAAAACCAATAATTTTTTAATATCATGTATAAAGCCCATGTCAAGCATTCTATCAGCTTCATCTAACACAAATAATTCTACATCTTTTAACGAAATAAAACCTTGTTGAATTAAATCCAATAAACGGCCAGGGGTAGCCACCAAAATATCGACACCTTTTCTTAATGCATCTGTTTGTGGACCTTGACCAACGCCACCAAAAATAACAGTTGTTTTTAAATCTACATATCGACCATAAGCCACAAAACTTTCTTGAATTTGTATCGCCAATTCTCTAGTTGGAGTGACAATTAAAGAACGAATTTTTCGATGTTTCTCATACGTTGGCCTGCCAGCTAAAAGTTGAATGATTGGAATGGCAAAAGCCGCAGTTTTTCCAGTGCCTGTTTGGGCACAACCTAATAAATCAATCCCTTTTAATAATATAGGAATAGATTGTGCTTGAATGGGTGTTGGAGTGGTGTAACCTTCATCTTTTAGAGCTCTAAGAATGGGTTCTATTAAAAATAAATCTTGAAATAACATATATTGTTTTGAAAATAAATATACCCGAATAATCGGGCATTATTTGAATAAATTAGGTGTGCAAGTTAGTCTTTTAATTTAATCTTTTCGTAATTATTAAATAGGATATGGTTAAATAATAGACAAAATAGTAGAATTCGTTAAAGATTAAAATAAATAAAATTTCAAAGATTAGCAGTATTCCATATTAAATAATTGGATTCTATTTTAACGAAAAAATAAATTTATCATTATAGCAAGAAAAAAAAATCACCTTTCAAATTTAGTTTTACTTTTATGTCGTTAAATAATAATAAATGGCTAATCCTTATCAAATAAAAACGTTAGAGCAGTATCATGAAGTTTATAAACAAAGCATTGAAAATCCTGAAAAATTTTGGGGTGATATTGCCATGCACTTTCGTTGGAAAAAACATTTTGATAAAGTGTTAGAATGGAATTTTAGTGAACCCAAAATAAAATGGTTTAAAGGTGGAAAAATGAATATTACAGAAAACTGTTTAGATCGTTGGGCAGAAATTCAGCCCAACACACCAGCCATTATTTGGGAAAGTAATGATCCTGATGAACATCATCGTTCTATTTCATACAAAGAATTATTATTTAAAGTCAATCAGTTTTCCTGTGTATTAAAAAATAATGGTGCAAAAAAAGGAGATCGAATTTGTATTTATATGCCGATGGTTCCTGAATTAGCAATTTCTATTTTAGCATGTGCAAGAATAGGTGCTATTCACTCAGTTATTTTTGGTGGTTTTTCGGCTCAAAGTATTGCGGATCGAATTAATGATGCAGAATGCAATATTGTGGTTATTGCTGATGGAGGTTATCGCGGCAATAAAGAAATTTCCTTAAAGTCAGTAATGGATGAGGCATTAATTCAATGTAAATCGGTACAAAAAGTAATCGTATTAACTCGAACTCGAACGCCTGTAAGTATGTTGAAAGGGAAAGAAGTTTGGTGGGAAGATGAAATTAAAAAAGTGGAAACCGCTGGCAATCCATTTTTTGATGCTGAACCAATGGACTCTGACGATGAATTATTTATTTTATATACCAGTGGAAGTACAGGTAAGCCGAAAGGAGTAGTGCATACCTGTGCTGGATATATGGTTTACACCAATTATACATTTGTCAATGTGTTTCAATACCAACTTGGCGATATTCATTTTTGTACTGCCGATATTGGTTGGATAACTGGGCACAGTTATATTGTTTATGGCCCTTTAAGTGCTGGTGCAACTACCTTGATGTTTGAAGGTGTTCCAACATGGCCAGATGCAGGGCGCTTTTGGGATATAGTTGATAAATATAAAGTCAATATTTTATATACTGCACCAACAGCCATTCGTAGCTTAATGAGTTTTGGTTTAGATTATTTAAAAAATAAAGATTTGAGTTCATTAAAAGTCTTAGGAAGTGTAGGCGAACCCATCAACGAAGAAGCTTGGAACTGGTTTCATAATAATATAGGCAAAGGAAAATGTCCAATTGTTGATACGTGGTGGCAAACCGAAACTGGAGGTATAATGATATCCAATTTAGCAGGGGTAACGCCTCATAAACCAGCTTTTGCTACATTGCCTTTGCCAGGAGTTCAACCAATATTAGTGGATGAATATGGTGTGCCAATTCCTGGTGGAGACGCCTCCTTGCCAGAATTGCCTAAGGAAACGGTTAGTGGAAATTTGTGTTTAAAACATCCATGGCCTTCCATTATAAGAACTACTTATGGTGATCATGAGCGTTGTAAACAAACGTATTTTTCAACGTATGAGAATATGTATTTTACAGGTGATGGTTGCTTACGAGATACCGATGGAAATTATAGAATTACAGGTAGGGTAGATGATGTATTAAATGTGAGTGGACATCGCATTGGTACTGCCGAAGTGGAGAATGCCATTAATATGCATACTGGTGTAGTTGAAAGTGCTATTGTTGGATTTCCGCACGATATCAAAGGACAAGGAATTTATGCCTACGTAATTTTTAGTGGGCAAATGAATGATAAACATTTAATTTCACAAGATATTAATCAAACCGTTGCACGTTTAATTGGTGCGATTGCAAAACCCGATAAAATTCAATTTGTTTCGGGCTTGCCTAAAACAAGAAGTGGAAAAATTATGCGTCGAATATTACGAAAAATTGCAGAAGGTGAAACTGAAAATTTAGGTGATATTTCTACATTACTTGACCCAGGAGTTGTAGAAGAAATAATAAATGGTAAACTCTAGGTATAGAAAGTTCTTTATCCAAATGTTTTTTTATTTTTTTTGTACTTGATTTCTAATTCTACTCAATGTTTCTCTGCTAATGCCTAAATAGGCGGCCACCATGGTTGAAGGTATTCGTTGTATGATTTCGGGTTGAAAATTTAATAACTCATTGTATTTTTCTTCTGCAGTATAACTCAATGCAGAATTAATTCTTTTTTGGATGATCCCAAAATTTTTAGATTGTAGGTCATTCATCATTTTTTCAAAGGCAGGTATTTCTTTCTGCATTTTAATAAAATCAGTTTTTTGGCAAACTAATATTTCACTGTCTTCAATGGCATCAATGCAATATTGAGTGGGCTTTTGCGAAAAAACACTTTCTCTTTCAGACATCCAATAGTTTTCAAAACCAAATTGAACGATGTGGTCGTTTCCTTTGTCATCCACTCGGTAAAGTCGCAAACAACCTTTTGCAATAAACGCTATAAAATTACAAACATCGCCTTCTTGTAAAAGATATTGTTTTTTACGAAGTTTTTTTTGCTTAAAACAGGCAAGTATCTTATCTAACTCATCTTCAGGAAGGAGTACTTTGCTATTAATATATTGTTTTAAAACTTCAAGCATACGAATTAACAAATGTATAAAATTAAAGATATATTTGAAAAAATAAAAAATCGAAATAGAATGAAACAAAATTTAGCTCAAATAGCTTTGGTTGTTGCAAATTACGATGAGGCAATCGAATTTTATATCAATAAATTACATTTTACATTAATTGAGGATACAAAATTGTCTGATACCAAACGATGGGTAGTCATTGCACCACCAAACTCGGACGGATGTAAATTATTGTTGGCGGAAGCTGCAAACGACGAACAAAAAAAAGCAGTTGGAAACCAAACTGGTGGACGGGTATTTTTGTTTTTACACACCGACGATTTACAACGTGATTATCAAAATTTACTCAAATACAATATAAAGATTATTAGAGAACCAAGTGTTGAAGCATTTGGTAAAGTGCTTGTATTTGCTGATTTATATGGAAATTTATGGGATTTAATTGAACCGAATAGTTAATTTACATCCCAATATTTATTGCCACCCCATTTGACTTCTTGCACATTTAAAATGCGCATTTTTCTGAAATCATTGTTGTAATTAAAAACAAAAACAATGATTTTTAAATTCATTACATTGTATTTAGTTAGGTCAATATCTGTAAATTGTTTTTTAACTATTTCAGGAGATTCATTTGTATTTATGTCATTCCCTTGATATAATTTAACCGTATCGCCTTCATAATTGAACACACTTTTTAATACATTTTGATGAATAAAATTGGCATTTGCTCCTTGCTGAAAAACAGATTGAATATTATCTTCTACAAAATAAACGCCTATTCGAGTATCAGAACCAATATTGTATTTACGAGCAATATAAACATTTAATTTTCCAATGTTTGTGCTAGGAGTTACTGTTTCTAAAGCAATTGAAACAGGAGCCTCTTGATTGATATTATTATTAATTGTGTTATCCCAGTTTTTTAATGAAAGCAAGGTATATGTATCATCTAAACCATCCAAAGTTTGCTCACCTAAAGCTCTATTAATACTTGCTCGAGGATAACTTACTAAGCCGCCTAACCAGGTAGCTAAATAAGTTTGATAAGGAATTTCTAACCAATCATTGTTATGTATTGATACTGATTTTATTCTATTTGGGTATTTTGTTTTTAAAAATTCAATTTTTTGTACACCTTCAACACATGGGGCACACCATTCTCCTCCAAATGCTTCAACTAAAATATTTTGTATAAATTTTGAAGGCATTACTTCAAATGCATTTTGAGCTGGTAAAATAATCGTTGGTTTGTCTTTGCAGCCTAAAAATGGTAATATAACAAACAGTATTAAAGTTAATTTTTTCATAGTATGTAAAAATACTGAATTCAATTACGATTTACGAATTTTTAATTAAGCTATTTTATTTGATCTTATCTTCGCAATTAGTAATTAATTATTATTAATTTATAATTATTAAAGTACTTCGCAATTGAAATATTACATTTGCGGCTTATGTTACTATCGTTAAATAATATTACGTTCGAATTTGGAGCAAGAAAAATCTTAGATCAAGCCTCATGGCATATCTATCATGGAGAGAGAATTGGATTAATTGGGCCTAATGGAACAGGTAAATCAACTTTATTAAAAATATTAATAGGAGAACATTCAGTAAATCAAGGTCAAGTAAATAGAAGTAAAACCTTGACGATCGGTTATTTTCATCAAGATTTACAAAGTCTTGAAACGCCCGATAGCATACACCAAGTGGCAATGTATGCTTTTGAAAGGGCCTTACAAGTGCAAAATGAAATAAAAGCATTAGAAATTGAATTAGAAATTTCAGAAGACGAAAAAAAGCTGAATAAATTAGCTGATTTGTACCATGATTTTGAAGTGGCTGGTGGATATGAAATGGAATATAAAGCTGCTGAGGTATTAGAAGGGCTTGGTTTTCAAACGAAAGACTTAACTCGAGGTTTTACTGAATTTTCGGGTGGATGGAGAATGAGGGTTTTGTTGGCACAAATGATTTTGAAAAATCCTGACATTTTGTTGTTGGATGAGCCTACCAATCACTTGGATTTGCCGTCTATTGAGTGGATTGAACGCTATTTAATGAACTTTGAAGGTTCGGTAATTATTGTTTCGCATGATCGATATTTTTTAGATAGAATGGTGACTAAAGTGGTAGAAATTGCGCAACAAACCTTGAATCATTATTCAGGAAATTATTCTTATTACGAAGTTGAAAAAGAAATTAGATCAGAGTTTCAACAACGAGAATTTGAAAACCAGCAAGATTATATTGCACAACAAGAGCGCTTTATAGAACGTTTTAAAGCCAAAGCATCTAAAGCTAAGCAAGCGCAAAGTTTGGTTAAGAAATTAGATAGAATGGATAAAATTGATGCTCCTTTAAGTGAATCAGCAAAAATAAATTTCCGATTTCAAGCAGGTATTACGCCGGGTAAAGTTGTATCTACTTTAATTGATATATCTAAAAATTATGGCGAATTAAATATCTTAAATCATACCTCTGCAGAAATAAATAGAGGCGATAAAATTGCGCTAATTGGTGCCAATGGAAAAGGAAAATCTACGTTGTTGCGTTTAATAGCCATGGTTGAAAACTGTGGTGGTGAAGTGGCTTTAGGTCATAATGTACAACTGTCCTTTTATGCGCAACATCAAATGGATGATTTGAACATGAATGGAGATATTTTGGATGAATTGAAACATTGTGGAAGTGGAAAAACAGAACCAGAACTTCGTGAATTATTAGGTTGCTTTTTGTTTAGAGGAGATGATGTGTATAAAAAAATCAGGGTGCTTTCTGGAGGTGAAAAAGCACGTGTGGCATTGGCTAAAACCATTATCAGTAAAGGGAATTATTTATTATTAGATGAGCCTACCAATCACTTAGATATTACTTCTGTAAATATGCTCATTCAAGCGATTACCGCTTTTGAAGGTACGTGTGTATTGGTTTCACATGATCGTTATTTTATACAAAATACAGCCAATAAAATTTGGGAAATCATTGATGGTAAAATCAATATTTTTGATGGCAATTATGATGAGTGGATGATCTTTAAAAAGAAAAAAGAAGATGAGTTGAAAGCATTAGGCAGTAAACAGACTTTAGTAGAAAGTAATAAGAAGAAAGAAGAAGTTAAATTTGTTGAAACTCCCAAAGTTGAAATTCAACCATCGAAAATTATTAATAAAGAAGAGAAACGCCTTCGTCAAAAATTTGCAAAATTAGAAGAAGAAATGAATGCGCATAATGCCGAAAAGGCAAGACTAGAAGCAATGTTAGCAGCTCCTGATACCTATTCTAATCCAGCTATTTTTCAAAAAACGGAAGCTGATTACAACAGTATTCAATATAAAATTTCGGCTATTCAACCCGAATATGAAACCCTTTTTGAACAATTAATGAACTTTGAATCTTAAAATATTTATAAACATGAAACAAAAATTAGTATTACTCATTTTATTTATCAGTACATCACTTTTTGCGCAAAAGAAAGACTTTACAATGCAAGAAGCTGTATTGGGTTTGGGTTCAACAATGGCAGTTAAAAATTTGAAACAACTCAAATGGATGGGCAGTTCTGAAAAATACGCGCAAGCAATTTCAACAGATAATTTCAAAGGATTTGTAGCTACCAATCCAGTAAATGGAGATATTGATACCGTAATTACATTAGATAAATTAAATGAAATTTCTAAATTGAAATTAAAAAATTTGCCTGCTGTTGAATGGGTAAATAACCAAGAATATTATTTCATGAATGAAAATTCGTTGTATCAAATTTCTCAATTAAGATATGAACCTATACGAAAATTAGAATATAAAAAAGAGGCTGAAAATTTATTTTTTGAACCTAAAAAAACACAATTAGCCTATACTTTAAGTAACAATATTTATCTTCAAAATGCCTCAGGGAAAATAAAACAAATTACAACAGACGGTACTAAAAATATAGTTTATGGCGCAACCGTTCATCAAAGTGAATTCGGAATTGATCATGGACTATTTTGGTCACCAAAAGGAAATGCATTGGCTTTTTACAGAATGGATCAAACTGCTGTGACTGAATATCCTGTTATTAATTGGTCAGAAACACCTGCAACTGTTAAAATGGTAAAATATCCATTCGCAGGAAATACGTCGCATCACGTAACATTGGGTGTCTATAATATCAATGCTGGTAAAATTATTTATTTAAAAACGGGTGAGCCAAAAGAACAATACTTAACTAACATTACTTGGAGTCCTGATGAAAAATATATTTACATCAATATTGTAAACAGAGCCCAAAATCATACTTGGTTAAATAAATACAATGCCTCAACTGGTGAATTGGTAAATACTATATTTGAAGAAAAAAACGATAAATATGTTGAACCACAACATCCATTATACTTTGTAAATGATAATCCTAATGAGTTTATTTATTGGAGTCAAAGCGATGGTTACACGCATTTGTATTTGTATAATTCAGATGGAAAATTAATTCGTCAGTTGACAAAAGGGGAGTGGGTTGTCAATGAAATTTTAGGTTTTAATAAAAAATTAAATCAACTTATTTTTACATCAAGTAAAGAAAGTCCGTTGCAAAAAAATATCTATGCGGTAAATATTGAAAGTGGAAAAATTGAAAAAAAATCAATCGTTGACGCTACGCACATTGCAACACTCAGTGCAAATGGGAATTACTTAATTGATAATTATACAAACGAGAATATACCAAGAAATATAAATATTGTGGATGTCAATTCTGGTGAAGAAATGAATATATTAACTGCTGCAAACCCTTTAGATGATTACAATACTGCTAAAGTAGAATTGAAAGAATTGAAAGCGGATGATGGTACTATTTTGTATAGTAAAATAATTTATCCTACCGATTTTGATGAGTCAAAAACCTACCCAGCTATTGTGTATTTATACAACGGACCACATGTTCAATTAAATAAAGATGCATTTCCGTTTAGTGGAAATTTGTGGTATGATTATATGGCTCAAAAAGGATATTTTGTTTTTGTGTTAGATGGGAGAGGCAGTGCGAATCGTGGCTTTGAGTTTGAAAGTATCATACATCGTCAATTAGGAACAGTGGAAATGCAAGATCAATTGGTAGGCATTAATTATTTAAAATCATTGCCATATATTGATACCACCAGATTGGGTATTCATGGTTGGAGCTTTGGTGGATTTATGACCACTTCATTTATGTTACGAAATCCTGGTATTTTTAAAGCTGCTGTTGCCGGTGGTCCTGTTTTAGATTGGACTATGTATGAAATTATGTACGGAGAGCGTTATATGGATACTCCTCAAGAAAATCCTGAAGGGTATGCGGCAAATTTGTTATTTGATAAAGTGAAAAATTTACAAGGAAAACTTTTATTAATTCATGGAACAGATGACGCAACGGTTGTTTGGCAACACAGTTTAAAATTTTTAAAACATGCTGTTTCGGATAATGTGCAAGTTGATTATTTTGTTTATCCAGGATACGAACACAATGTAAGAGGCAAAGACAGAGTGCATTTAATGCAAAAAATTAGCGATTATTTCGATGAAAATTTGAAGTAGTGTTTAATTATTAGTTTTTAGTTATATTTCTTAATTTTTAAACTAATACCTAAACTTCTAAACTATCCTAAACAAAAATTAATAAATAAAAACAATTTATATGTCTCACAAAATGAATCCAGAAAGTTTAATGATGTCTTATGGATATAAGCCAGAACTTTCAGAAGGAGCAATTAAAAGTCCGATATTCCAAACTTCCACATTTGTTTTTAAAAGTGCCGAAGAAGGAAAAGCATTTTTTGAGGTGGCTTATGGTATTCGTGCTAAAAATGAAGGCGAAGAAATGGGCTTAATTTATAGCCGTATTAATAACCCTGATTTAGAAATTTTAGAAAACAGATTATGTCTTTGGGATGAAGCGGAAGATTGTGCAGTGTTTGAAAGTGGCATGTCGGCCATCACTACTATTTTATTAGAGTTTTTGAAACCTGGTGATTTATTGTTGATGAGTTCGCCCGTTTATGGTGGAACAGATCATTTTATCAAAAAAATATTGCCTAAGTTTGGGATAGAATCAGTCACATTTATTGTTGGAGAAACCAAAGATGAAATTATTAAAAGGGTAGAGGCTACTGGAAAATCCGATAAATTAGCAATGGTTTATATTGAAACACCAGCCAATCCTACAAACGATTTAATTGACATAGAAATGAGTAAAAATATTGCTCGTCATTTTTCTACAAATGAAAAAGAAATATTATTAGCTGTAGATAATACCTATATGGGGCCCGTTTGGCAACATCCATTAAAACATGGAGCCGATTTAGTTATTTATTCTGCTACAAAATATATTGGTGGACACAGTGATGTAATTGCTGGTGCTGTATTGGGTTCGAAAGCGTTAGTTACCCGTGCTAGAATTTTAAGAACTTTTTTAGGCAATATGGCTGGTCCATGGACAGGTTGGTTACTGCTTCGTAGTTTAGAAACCTTAAAAGTGCGAATGGATATGCAAGCAATTAATGCTAATTATGTTGCTGATTTTTTAAATAATCATCCAAAAGTTGAGAAAGTATATTTTTTAGGAAACTTGAAACCAGAACATGGTGCACCTTATGAAATTTTAAAACGTCAATGCAATAGCAATGGAGCCATGATTGCTTTTGATGTAAAAGGAGGCGAAAAAGAAGCGTTTATGGTGTTGAATTCTATGAAATTAATTAAACTGGCTGTAAGTTTAGGCAGTACAGAAAGTTTAGCTGAACATCCTGCAACGATGACGCATGTAGATGTTGATATAGAACTTCGTAAGCGATTAAATATTACTGAAAAAATGGTTCGACTTTCTATCGGTGTAGAAAATTATAAAGATATTATTTATGATTTAGAACAAGCTTTGGCAAAAATTTAATTAGTTATAAAATGAGATTTTGGTTTTTGATTTTTTTTTCAATTTTTAATCTTGTTGTTTTTGCTCAAGAACGAAAAGAATATAAAACTAATTTTCAAATCAGTTCTCCTAAAATAGATGGCGTTTTAGATGAAGAAGTTTGGCAAACAATTCCCAATGCATCTCATTTTACTCAAACCATACCTCAGCCAGATGAACCATCTATTTATCAAACAGAAGTAAAGTTATTTTATTCAACGCAATCAATTTTCGTAGCGGCTAAAATGTTTCAACCAAAAGCTTTTCAGTTGAAACAAATGACCGCTAGAGATGAGTTAAATCGTTGTAATGCCGATGTGTTTTCTGTTTTTTTAGATACCTATGATGACCATCAAAATGGTTTTGCTTTTCGGGTTTCAGCTGCTGGTGTTCAACAAGATGAACGACTTTCAGAAGGAGCTTCCAGTGGAGATATTACTTGGGATGCCGTTTGGAATGCAAAAGTTACATCATCAAATGATTATTGGATAGTGGAAATGGAAATTCCATTCAGTGCCATTCGTTTTTCAAAAAATGAACATCAAAAATGGGGTTTAAATTTTTTGAGATTAGTGCGAAAATTTAATGAAAATAGTTATTGGAATCCAATCAATGTCAATCAACAAGGTTTTTTAAAACAGACAGGATTATTAATTGGCTTGGATAATTTAAAACCTCCAACAAGGTTGTTTTTATATCCTTATATTTCTGGTGGGTATTATGAAAAACCGGAGAATAATACGATAAACAAAGGCTTTTTGAGAAGTGGCGGTATGGATATTAAATATGGAATTAATGAATCGTTTACGCTGGATTTAACATTGATACCGGATTTTTCTCAAGTGGTATCTGATAATTTAATCAGAAATCTTTCACCATTTGAACAACAATTAACAGAGAATAGACCATTTTTTACTGAAGGTACAGAGTTGTTTAATAAAGCTGCTATTTTTTATTCAAGAAGGGTAGGGTCTCGACCTAATGGTTTTTATAATATTCAAAATAACTATGGCGATACGTCTAAATATTTGATAGAAAAAAATCCGAATAATACCTCATTAATTAATGCTATAAAATTTTCTGGCCGTACAAAAAATAATATTGGAATTGGTATTTTTAATTCTGTTGGGTCACCCATTTATGCCAAAATAAAAGATAAAACGAGTAACGAAAATTTAAAAATACAAACAGAACCCATTGCTAATTACAATGTAATCGTAATTGACAAACCTTTAAAAGGACAATCGTTTATTAATTTCACCAATACCAATGTTTTGAAAAATGGGTTTTTACGAGATGCCAATGTAAGCAGTTTAAAATGGGTGCAATTTTCTAAAAAAGAAGATTATTCTTTTTCGCTTACAAGTAGATTGAGTGTTCAAAATGAGTATCAATATAAAATTGGTACTTCTTGGAATGGGGAGTTTAATAAAGTCGCTGGAAAGTTTCAATTTAACAGTGGATTTAATTTATTTTTTCCCAAATATGATCACAATGATATGGGAATATTGTTTGACTACAATCATTCAAATCAGTACCTATTGTTGAGTTACAACGAAAATAAACCTAAGCTAAAATTTCTTCAATCTTATAGAATTTCTTTAGAAAACCGATTTTTAGAAAACCTTTTGCCTTTTAGATTGAAGGCATATCAAATGAATATCAATTACTTTTGGTTGTTCAAAAATTTTTGGGACGTTACCTATGAAATTGAATCCAAACCGATTACACCAACTGATTATTATCAACTCCGATATTTTAATAAAAAGCTGAAACAGTTTCCCTATTTTTTTCAAGCTTTAAATGGTAGTTCAGACAGTAGAAAGAAATTATTTTGGAATTATTATATAGGTTATGGATTTTCTTCTAATAAAACCAATGGCTATTTTTATGCCGAAAATGGTTTACGATATTTAATAAAAAATAAGTTTGAATTTTCTGTAAGTGGTAATATGACTAGAGATAATTCTAATATAGGGTATGCCCTTTATGATAATATTTTAAATGAACCTGTAGTTGGTTTAAGAAATGTAAGAGAATATGCAGGATTGTTCTCTATAAAATACAATGTAAGTCCAACAATGAATTTTACAGCACGTTTTAGGCATTATACTAATTTTATAACTTATCGTTCTTTTCATTTAGTAGATGATAATGGAAATTGGAAAAACACTCCATATCCTTTTCAAACAGGGTTAAATGAAAACTATAATTTACAAAATGTAGATGTGTTTTTCAATTGGATGTTTAAGCCAGGAAGCCGATTCGTATTGAGTTATAAGCAATGGTTAAATAATTCATACATTATCAATACTAAAATGGATAATGTGTATGCACAAAATATTTATGAGGTTATTCAAAAACCAAAAGCCTTTGAAGTGGCAGCCCGTTTCATTTATTTTTTAGATTGGAATGAACTAAAAAGTAAACATTAATAGTCAGATTTATTTCACCATTTTTTGTTTTACTACTCCTTTTTGGGTAGTAATATTCGCTATGTAAAATCCTTTGCTTAATGCCTCCGTATTTATTTTTATTGAAGCGCTGTTTATTTTACTTGATAAAATTATTTTACCACTCATGTCAATAATTTCGATGGATTGAATGATTGAATGATCTTTTGTTGAAATTTCAATTTCATCAATAAATGGATTTGGATAAATTAAAATATTTAAAGAATTTTCTATTGACTGAATTGATGCAGGGTAATTGACGACCATTGAGTTTCCTAAATAAGGGACATAATTTTGTTTCGATGCCGTTACGAAAAGCGAATCTAAATCGGTTAAAGCATCAAACGTTACATGTGCAATGCCACCAAATACCGTTGCTGAGCCCCAGTATTTATCTTTATAATATAATCCAATTGTTGCTCCCTCTACATTGCAGCCAATATACAAATCAGTTGAATTTTGTGGAATCCAACCACTGTACGAACAAGTTAAAACTCCTTCATGTTTGGTTCTTACGTCCAAACTTGGATCTCCAAATAACGTCCACGTATCTGCAATTTCATCACCATCTTGTGGGTTTGATAAACTATTGTAATTGTCCATAATGCTCATGTTCCCATTGGCAACCAAAGCGCCATAAGTCGATTTTTTATTGTTATTTCTTGCACCTCTCATAATGGCATTTATTTCATCTTGACCTTGCATAGGTGGATCCCAACTTTGATTAATGGTACTCATTAATACGGCAATTGCTCCTTGAGGATTACCTGTTGTATTATCTTTTGCCCTTAATAAGGATTCCGCTAAACATGTTTGAAACATAAAATCTCCGTTCACACATGCTGTTGAAAAAACAAATGGCCATTTGCCCGAATTATTTTGCAACGAGGGTATATCCCATAAACTAAATCCACAAGATGAAAATGCACCCGAACTTCCATGACCACAATAATTTAATAATCCAAATCCTGAATTAAATTCGTTAATTAAATCACTCGGAATGGGGCTACCTACAGCATCATTACAACCTGTTTGATCACCATCAAAGTATCCTTTATTATTTACATAATTGTATTGATTTTTATTACTATCCATGATGTCACAAATGTGCTCATAATCAAATTGATTATCATCACCTGGTCCTTGATCACTCGAAATGCCTACTTGATTTTGTACCCAATTGGAAGTAGTATTAGGCGTTTTTTCATACATCAATGTTCTATTCACTTGTGTAGTAATTTCCTCTTTTGTTTCACCCGATAATCGACCTATAATTATTTCAGGATAATGGTCATTATTTGACATATAACCATAGGCATTATCTGATGGGCCCATTAAATTAGAGACTTTGTTTAATCCCATCATAGCAGGAATATTGGCATGATCGCCAACAATAGTAACATATGCAATTTGATTGGTATTGTAATAATTTTTTACTAGCTCATAAATTGAATTTTCGTTCACGCCACCAACTAGCGTATCTGTATTGACTAAATACGTTTTGATACCTTTCATTTGTTTCCATTTGTTGTAAGGAGCAATTTCTGGCAAATAATTTGCAGGACAAAGAATCAACATGGAACCTTGTTGGCTTAATGGAGAATATAACGCAGAGGCTATTTTGTAATTTAAAAATTGATTGGCATAAATGTTATCAAATTCTTCAACTACAGTGGTAATATGCGCTTCATTAGGAATAATATTTTCGGAAGAAATGCCATTATACGATATTTTTATTTTTAAATGCGAATACACTCTCAATGTTTTAGTAATCGGATTGTATTGTATTGGATTTATATGAATGCTTTGCCCTCTATAATCTCTGATAATAAAAGGGTGGTTTAAAGAGGTTAACTTGGTTGGATAAAATTCATTTTTTGAATAATGTTCATTCATTGTAAATGGAATTAAATCGGGTTTTTCGTTTCGATAAATTTTACCTTTACTAGGAGCAACAGTTACATTGCTGTAATCCTTATATTCATTTTCAATTACAGTAATTGCACTTTTTTTATCATTTGGAATTATTACAGAAAATGCTAGTTTCGGTAAATCTGGTGAGCCTTTTTCTAACATGGCAGTTCCTTTATCAATCGCAATTTTCACAGCATCACCAAAAGGAGTTGCCGTATTTTTTAGCTTGATATCACCAATGTTAATATCAATTATTGTTTCTTTTGAGGTATTTGCAAGCAATTTGTAAGTAGTTTTTTTCTGTGCAAAAACTGCAGCCACATTGCAAATTAAAAGTAGAATGAAGGTTATTTTTTTCATAATTGTAAATCAATAAATAATCTTTAATAAAATTAAAGATAAAATTTCACAAAACAAGTGATTGTTATCAATTAATATACTAAAATATGAAAATTGTAGATTTAAAATTGCCTAAAAATAAAAATGCTCCCTTATTCAGAGGAGCATTTTAAACTAATTAAATGGTATATTATTCTTGAATAAATTCTGCATTTGCAACAATAGAAACATCTTCGCCAACGATTGCATTTGGTGTATCTGTTCCAACTCCAAAATCTTTACGATTAATTTTTCCAGTGATTTTAAATCCAGCAATATTTTTTTTGCTCATTGGATTTACACCTTGTTTAATTATAGTAGCAAAAGTAACAGGTTTCGTTACACCATGCATTGTTAAATTTCCTTTTACAATATATCCATTGACAATTTTAGTTTTTGTAAAAGAGGTGCTTTTAAATGT
Source organism: Chitinophagaceae bacterium (assembly GCA_044353665.1). Lineage (GTDB taxonomy): Bacteria > Bacteroidota > Bacteroidia > Chitinophagales > Chitinophagaceae > OLB11. The sequence goes on from JBILBN010000028.1 coordinate 21,969, forward strand.
AATGTTTGGATATTTTGCAGCATCAAAAAAATCAGCACCTTGTAAATGACCATCTCTACCTGCATTATCTGTACTTACAGAGGTAACTTGTGCTGTCATTTCTGCTACAGCATCTGTTAAATCTGCTTTGGAAGAAGTAATTGTTGCGGTTACATCTTTAAAATATCCGTCACAATCAGATACTGTCATGTGCGATACCGAAAATCCTAAACGAGCATGTGCATTGTCATAATTCCATTTATTCATTTGTACTGCTGTAAATGACATTAACCCTGTTGTGATAGCTGCTAAAGCTATTAATAATCCTTTTTTCATGTTTCTTATTTTTTTATTTTTTGTTTAATTTATAATTTAATGTTTATGAAGTTCATTCATCATACTAATTTGATTATTAGGATCGATAAAATGAAAGTATGAATAACAATTTCCTGCATGTTGAATAGAAGAAAGAATTTGATAACCTATTGCTTGTATTTTTTCAAACATGGCTTGCAAATTATCAATTCTATAGCCTAATACTACTTGGTTTTGACTAAACAAATAATGAGGAGTTTCTGAAATTTCGGTATATAATTCGATGATGCTTTTATCAGACAACTCGATCACATAACTTCCAGGCATTTCCACAATTTCTTTTCCTCCTAAAAACTCAACATAATAGCGCTTAACAGTAGAAAGATTTTCTAATGTTGTTTTTATAGCGACCGATTGAATTCCTATTTGTTGCATGAATCTTTACTATTCTTTTACAAACTTACTTTTTGAATGATTTATAAATATTGATAAATGATAAAAAAAAGTGTGACAATTGTCACACTCATTTTTATTTGCTTATGGCTTAATATAAAATAAAATATCTTGCGTATTTGTATTATTATTTTGATCAGTTGCTATGATATTGACTTTAAATAATGTTGTTCCAGTGATTGTCATTGTTGGTAGATAATGTTGGTGAAAACTATAGGACTTTAATCCATCAACAGTTGGATTGCTTGAAAAAAGAATATTATTCAAACCGTCTTTTAAAGTGACTGATAATGATTTTAATTGATCATTGTCTATTACTGTAAATTCAATATGAATTTCTGGTTCAACAGCCATACTTGTTGTATCATTTGCCATAGGTTCAACAATGGACAAATATGGTTTCTCAACATCTATATCAGAAGTCTTTTTCTTACAAGAATGGAGATTAACTAATGAAAATGAAATAAGGATAATTAATATAAATTTAAATAATGATTTCATGTATTTGTGTTTTTTAAATTGTTTTAAAATAAATAAATAATATGCGTAGAAAAGCGCCCTCTATTTTCAATTTGACCTTCGCCATAATTGTTTATTAATGGTAATGAATATTGAATATTTAGTCCAATTCTTTTGTAGTAAATATCAATTCCATATTGATTTTGAATACCAAATCCATTGGTAAATTCTTCTGCAATTTTTTCTCTGCGATTTGAATTGTTGTGTTCATAATTCATCGCAACTTGAGGAATTAAAGCAAATTCTTTATATTTTGTTTGATAAAATAATCGGAATGTAGCACTGAATTTATTTCCAAATTTAAAATGCTGTTTGTTTGCCGAATTTGCTTTGTAATTTGCTTCAGCATTTATGCCCAATTTTTCTCTTCGAATCGAATAATTTACAGTGAATGGAATATCAACAGATCCTGTTCCTAATTGAATATTTTCATTGATAAAAAGATGATTCTCAATGGCATCAAATTTTCCTGTCGGAAGTTTTGCACCTATTCCAGCAATTAAGCTTTGTTTCCATTTTTTATTATTATCTAATTTAATAAATTGATAGTTCAATAAGAGACTGACATCACCTACACCATTCAATTTGATCGTAGAAGAGCTTTTAACTCTTTTATTCAATTTATACGGAATAAAAGCTATCAATTGAAACCGTTTGCCAAAGCTGTATCGACCCCAAATATCCAATGTTTTAAAATATTCGTTGCTAACAGAGTAAATAGAACCGCTGGTTTCATGTGGAGTAGAGGAGTAGTTGTTTTGTTGAAATCGCAAGCCAACAAAATGCTTGTTCATACTTGGCAATAAACCCAAAGTATTTGTTCCTGATGAGCATCCACAAATATCACATGCAGATGCATTTAAAGATACTATTCCGAATAGAATAGCAAAAAAGTGTTTCATAAAAAATAATTTATAAGTTGAAGATTATACCAATTTGAATTAGCTGATAACCAATTCAAGTTAGTAAAGTATAAAACGCCTATTTTGTAGGAGTTAGTTCAATTAGCAAACTATATATTCGGTGGTTTAATTTCTGTATTTTGAAAATAAAAATGATAGTGATTAGTATAAACCCCAACTCGTTTTTCTTTTAATGTAACAGTTGTAGGTTGTGAAAAATGGTGTTTAACTTCAATAAATACAAACTGTTCTATTCCTGCAATTTTTAATGACGGTAATTGGTTTTTATCCGCAGCATTTTCAGCTATTATTTTTTTATATTCTATATTTAACTGACATTTTCCTTTACAATTCATTAAGGGGTTATCTATATTTTCACAAAGATATTGGCTAATAAACGGTTGGTTTTGAGTCCAAAAAAAATTTACTATTGGCAAAGAAAAAACTTGTACCAATAGTAAATAAAATAATATAGATGAAACGTATATTTTCAACAGAAAAAAATTAGCTCATATTTGGAATTTCATTCGGATATAATTTATTATCCAATTTATGTTTCACTGCTTTAAAGGCTTCAATAGTTTCAACAATATCTTGTTCTGTATGCACAGCTGATGGAATCAATCGTAAAATAATATGACCTTTTGGAATAACAGGGTAAACTACAATTGAACAAAAAATATTGTAGTTTTCACGCATGTCAACAGTTAAGTTAGCCGCCTCCATTACACCACCATGCATGTATACTGGTGTTACAGGTGAATTTGTGTCGCCAATATCGAAACCAGCTTCTTTCAATTTACTTTGAAGTGATAATGCATTTTCCCACAATTTAGCTTTTAATTGAGGTTGGCTTTTCAATAATTCTAAACGTTTCAAATTTCCAATAACAATTGGCATAGGCAACGTTTTTGCATATATTTGAGAGCGTAAATTATACCTGAAATAGTTAATAATATCTTTGCTACCAGCAACAAAAGCCCCAATGCTAGCCATGCTCTTTGCAAATGTTGAGAAATAGATATCTATCCCATCTTGGCAACCTTGTAGCTCACCAACACCAGCACCTGTTTCTCCCATTGTACCAAATCCATGGGCATCATCAACCATTAATCTGAAATCATATTTAGATTTCAAATCACAAATTTCTTTTAATTTTCCTTGGTCACCTGCCATTCCAAAAACACCTTCTGTGATTACTAAAATTCCACCACCAGTTTCGGCAATCATTTTAGTGGCACGAACCATTTGTTTTTCAAAATCTTCAATATCATTGTGTTTAAAAACATAGCGATGCGCTGTTGTCATTCTTAAACCATCTATAATACAAGCATGACTTTCAGCATCATACACAATCACATCTCTTCTACCACACAATGCATCCACAATTGAAGCACAACCTTGATATCCATAATTCAATAAAAATGCATCTGGTTTTGAAACAAATGCAGCCAATTCGTTTTCTAATTGCTCATGATAAGTACTGTTACCACTCATTAAACGAGCGCCCATAGGGTATGCTAATCCATAATTAGCAGTCGCTTCGGCATCTGTTTTTCTCACTTCTGGATGATTTGCTAAACCTAAATAATTATTTAAACTCCAAATGACACGTTCTTTACCTTGAAAAATCATTTTGTTTGCAATTGGACCTTCTAATTTCGGAAACGAAAAGTAGCCATGTGCTTTATCTTGATATTGACCTAGTGAACCCTTGTTTTTCGCGAACTTTTCAAATAAATCTGCCATGTTATGTTTTAATTATGTTTTTAATATTTTGCAAAATTAATTAAAATAAAATGGTTTTTTGATGCTTTCTACATCATTTTTGCAAATCAATTATAAAAGTATGCGCTATTTATTCATTTTATTGACTTTGCTATCAATTAACTCATCGGCTCAAAAAGCTAAAAACAGTACGAAACCTAAATTAGTGGTTGGTATTGTGTTGGATCAAATGCGCCCAGATTATTTAGTACGGTTCAATAAAAAGTTTTCTAAAAAGGGCTTTAATCGTTTATTGAATAATGGGAACGAATGTATTAATGCTTTTATTAATTATTTACCATCCTATACAGGCCCTGGGCATACGTGCATTTACACAGGCAGTGTGCCATCCTTGCACGGAATTGCCAGTAATGATTGGTTCGATAGAAATACGGGAAAATCGGTTTATTGCACTCAAGACAATGAAGCTAAAAATGTTGGAGGCACGCTTAAAGCTGGTAAAATGAGTCCTAAAAATCTTTGGGCTACAACCATAACCGATGAATTGCGTTTAGCCTCAAATTTTAAATCCAAAGTGATTGCCATTTCTGTAAAAGATAGAGCTTCTATTTTACCTGGAGGTCATACTGCAAACGCCTCTTATTGGATGGATGATAGCAATGGGGTGTTTATGACCAGTGATTTTTACATGAAAACTTTGCCAACTTGGGTGAGCGCATTTAATGCACAAAATTATGCAACTAAATTAATGAACCAAAACTGGAAAACCATTTTGCCAATTGAAAATTATACAGAAAGTACTTCGGATGATAATAAATATGAAGGAAAATTTTCTGGAGAAAAAGCTACTACTTTTCCACATGAAACAGCTAAATTAAAAATTAGTGATATCAAAAAAACACCTTTTGGAAATGAAATATTGACACAATTTGCTAAGGAAGTTTTAATAAATGAAAAATTAGGTCAAGGTAACGAAACCGACTTTCTAGCCATCAGCTATTCGTCTACCGATTATGTTGGACATCAATTTGGACCTAACTCAATTGAAATTGAAGATACTTATATTAGAATGGATCAAGAAATTGAAAAACTTTTAGCTTATTTGGATGCTCAAGTGGGTGAAGGAAATTATACGTTGTTTTTAACTGCTGATCATGCCGTAGCGCACAATCCTCAATTTTTAATAGATAATAAAATACCAGCAGGTTACTTTTTGGGGAATATGTTTAAGGATACATTAAATAAATACCTAAATGCTAAATTCCAAAATCCTAAAATTATAAACGAAATAGGAGAGAACTTCATTTGGTTAAATGACAGTTTGTTGAAAAATTCATCGTTGAGAAAAGATGAAATAATAACCGAAATTCTAACTTTTTGTAAACAAAAAGAAGAAATTCAATTTGCGATTGATATGAATAATATGGATAAATCCATGGTCCCATCAACAATTAAAGAAATGGCAATTAATGGTTATGTAGCAAAAAGAAGTGGAGATGTTTTATTGCTGTTAAACCCTGCTTGGTTAGATGCTTATGCAAAAACAGGAACTACCCACGGTACTTGGAATCCATATGATACCCATATTCCATTGATTTGGTTTGGCGCAGGAATTCAAAAAGGAAAAACAGTACAACAAGTTTATATGACAGATATAGCAGCTACTTTAGCTACTTTATTGCGTATTCAAATGCCCAATGCGTGTATAGGACAAACAATTGAGGAGGTATTAAAGTAAAATTTAATTTGAACAATTTTTTTGGTAAACTTTTTTTGATATTTCAGAAATAAATTTAGCTAATTCATCTCTGTTATTTCCTTTTGTCATTACCGCTAATCAATATGGATTATTGTTTGCAAAAAAGCTAGCTTATCAAATAGTATTCAATAAGCAATTTTTTTTCAAATAAATGAGCAAGTATTTTTTATCCAGAAAAATGAGTAAATTTAGTAAAAACTACATTCTTTCAGGAGAATTGATGCCAAGTAATTTTAACCCTTTTGCAAGCACATTTTTTACCAATGTACTTACTTGTAATCTAAATATCATTTGCTCATTCGTATCTGCTTTTAAAATAGAATGATTGGCTAAAAAACTATTGTATTCTTTTGCCAAATTGAAAATATAAATACATACTAAAGAAGGATTATATTCAGCAGCAGCTTGCATTAATAAATTCGGAAACTGCTCTATTTGTTTTAGCAACGATTTTTCTTGAGCCGTCATTTCAATGGCAACACTTCTTAATTCTATATCATTTGCTTTTCGTAAAATAGAAGAAATACGCGCATGTGTATATTGAATAAATGGACCCGTAAAACCATGAAAGTCGATACTTTCTTCAGGATTGAAAATCATTTTCTTTTTAGGATCAACACGTAACAAATAAAATTTTAATGCGCCTAAACCTAAGGTATTGTAGAGCTCCAAAAGTTCTTCATCTGTAAAGCCTTCAACTTTACCTAATTCTTCGGTATTTTTTTGTGCAATGCTTGTCATTTCTGCTACCATATCATCTGCATCTACCACATTTCCCTCACGACTTTTCATTTTACCATTAGGTAATTCTACCATGCCATACGACAAATGATAAATGCCGTCGGCGCAAGGTTCTTGTAACTTTTGAAGAATTAATTTCAATACTTGCATATGATAATTTTGTTCATCTCCAATTACATAAACTGATTTATCCATTTTATAATCGTTGTATTTTAAAATGGCAGTACCAATATCCTGCGTCATATAAACCGAAGTTCCATCTCCTCGTAAAAGTAATTTTTGGTCTAAACCATCTGCCTCTAAATCAATCCAAAGCGAATGGTCCTCTTTTTGATATAAAATGTTGTTTTTCAAACCGTTTAAAGCAACTTCTTTGCCTGATAAATAGGTATTGCTTTCGTAATAAAATTGATCAAAATCGACGCCGAGTTTTTTAAAAGTAACATCAAATCCTTCATAAACCCAAGCGTTCATTGTTTTCCACAAGCGAATTGTATCTTCATCATTGGCTTCCCATTTTCGAAGCAATTCTTGTGCTTCTATTAAAATTGGCGCTTGCTTTTCGGCCACTTCTTTTTCTATTCCTTGTTCAACTAAAACAGCTACTTCTTTTTTAAATAAATCATTGTATAAAACATAATAATCACCCACTAAATGATCTCCTTTTATGCCTTTTGAAGTTGGCGTTGCTCCGTTACCTTCTTTCATCCAAGCTATCATACTTTTACAAATATGAATGCCTCGATCGTTGATTAAATTGGCTTTAATTACTTCATGTCCTGTTTCTTTTAAAATATTTGCTAAAGAAAAACCCAGAAAAATGTTTCGTAAATGACCGAAATGAATAGGTTTATTGGTATTTGGTGACGAATATTCGATCATCACTTTTTGACCATTTTGAGCAGATTGACCAAAAGATGGATTGGTAAAATTGGTCACTAGAAATTCATTAAAATAATTAGCATTGATTTCTAAATTTAAAAAACCTTTAATTACGTTGTATGACGTAAAAATAGTATTTTGAATAACCAATGCAGCGCCTAATTGTTCAGCCACTTCCTCTGGTTTTTGTTTAGTTTGTTTCGTAAAAGGAAAGGTAACTATGGTGTAATCACCCACAAATTCTGGTTTCGTATCATTTATTTGAATGCTGTCTATTGGAAATTCAACTTCATAAATTTCATTTAACACTTGGGCTGCATTCACTTTTATTTCTTGTATAAGACTCATTATTTTATCTTTAAGTCGCAAAAATACACTATCAAAACATGCTTTTGCGTTTTAGTAGTAAAAAATAGTATTTTTGCATCAATGAAAAATTCAATTATTTATTTATTTTCCCTTTTGGGCATAACCATATTTGCAGCTGCTTGCTCAAGTGATTTCAAAGTAGGAGCCGATTATAAAGACTATACCGTGGTATTTGGTTTATTGTCTCGAAATGACACAGCACATTA
>JBILBN010000029.1:0-29817 GCA_044353665.1 Chitinophagaceae bacterium
CAAGGTGTGGCGGAAGGTATAAACGCCACTTGCTCCCTACGGGCATTAATTGCACGGCTTGTGTCCAACCCATAATCACTTTATTGAGTGGAAAACTTGCTGGTCTACCACTTCGCACCGAACTGTCGAATACTTTTCCATCAATCAAAGTGCCATGATAATGGCATTTTACCGTTTGGTTCGCTGTTGGTTTTGGTCCGTCGCCCATCGTTAAAACTTCATATTGTAATCCACTGGGTAACGATACCACTTCTGGTCTTTTTGCGTTTTCTTCTAAAAATTTTCTTCCGGCTTCTAATGCTTCATTCATTTTTTTATTTTTTACTGCTTGTAATTTATCAAATAGACTCATGTCATTTTTTATTTGAGCGAAGATAAATTTAATAAATTATACTTCTCTCTTTGTTTGCATTATAAAATTATATGTATTTAAAATTTCCTTTTCTTATAAATGTTTAGGAAAATCCATCATCTCATGAAGTATTCTTGATACTAAAATTACAGATTCATATTCTTGATAAAAAATGTAATGATGCGCAATTTTATAATAATAAAAAATACGATTATCAATTTCTATAGGCTTTCCTATTTTTGTATTTGATGCTATTTCTTTTAATCCAAGAAATAAATTATCTTGATAATAATTTGCTTGATTGATAGACCAAGTTTCAAAAATTATACAACCAAATTTCTTCTAAATCCAATGCTGCAAATCGGCTAAGTTTTATTTCTAAACTCATTATTTAGCGTATTTTGCTTCCATTCTTTTTTTAAAATCATCGTTATTAAATGGTAGGGCAAAACCACTTTTTTCACCTTCTAAAATTGCTTTACTTAAAATAGAAAGTTGTGTTTGCTCTTTTTCTAATAAGGCTAATCCTGCTTGAATAACTTCGGATTCATTATTAAATTTACCTGAAGCCATTTCTTTATGTATAAACTCGTTGTAATGTGGCGCAATATTTACTTCCATTTTGAAATTAGTTTCTACACAAATTTATTATAAATCCATTAATACACCAAAAATCAATGTTGCAATGCCCAACAGCATTATATTTTAATCTACTTATTTTTAATTGCAAACATCACTCAACTAATTACAGTTTGCGACAATGACTAATCTTAAATGCAATATCGCTATTGGCTCCTATTAGGTAATAATGTATCTTGTTTTAAACAAATTTTTATCAACCAATATGACTTTGCTGTGCATACTTATTTTTAGGTTGTTAACTTCCTATAAATTGGAACAGGCGCTGAGAAAGCACAAAGTCGCTCAAAGTACGCAACGTTTTTTATTAAGAGAAAAACTTGCAGCTCAAAATTGTACTTTTATCAAATAAAATGAGCTCAAAATGCAAAATCTGAAAGAAAAGGTATCTTTCCAAATGGTAATTTCAAATACAAATTGAAAGCAATGATTAATTCTTCTTTTGTCCAGAGGTTACGTTGTGCCATTTGTAATTAATTCAATTTTGTTTCTTCGTTTTAATTTCCAATTAATAATTTTTCTATCTTTTGAATATCAAAATGAATAACTCTTTTTTCTGCTTCTTCTTTAGTATGATTCCATTTTTCATATAATCTATTTCGTAAAGTGTCAACCATTGGCATTTCCCACTCAACATGTGCTAAACCTTCAAATTTATTTGTCATTAAGAATCCTTCTGACAATCCACCTGCACCTGCAAACAAATCAATAAAAGTTAATTTCTTCTCCATTGCTATTTCCCTTTCTTTTAACTTTTAAATAATTCATTACAAAAAAAATCTTGTATACTTATTTCGAAACCATGGCAAATTATTTTCTCCAATGTTTCAATAGAAACATTTCGTTTGCCATTCTCAACATGGTTCATAAATGTTCTGTCTATCTCTGCTTTGAAAGCAACTGCTTCTTGCGTTAGATTTTTTTCGGTACGTAGTTCTTTTATTCGCAAACCAATAGTTGTTTGAATATACATAATACAATACTATTGCATGTGACTTATAATACATTTGCTTTTAAGCCACTATAAAAAATTTTTTTTCAATTTATCGATATCTATCGAATTCTTTTTTATGTAATCCATCATCCTCCATCTCAGCACACATTACAAAAGAGTGGAGATAATTTTTTAGCATATCCGTTGAAACTAAATTAGATTGCTGTATCTTTAAATCAATGATGGATCATTTGGTTTATTTTTTATTGTTGGCTTTAGTGGCCGAAATTTTGGGCACGGTGGGTGGTTTTGGTTCGTCGTTGTTTTTTGTGCCCATTGCCAGTTATTTTCTCGATTTTCAATCGGTGTTGGGCATCACGGGCTTGTTTCATGTGACGAGCAATCTTTCAAAAATAGTATTATTTAGAAAAGGGTTCAATAAAAAATTGATTTTCTCAGTGGGTATTCCTGCCATCATTTTTGTGGTTGTGGGTGCTTTGTTGAGCAAATATATCAATACGAGTTATTTAGAAATTGGGCTGGCTGTTTTTTTATTAGTCACCAGTTTGTTGCTGCTTATTTTTAGAAACTTTGTATTGCCTGCTACCCTTACTAACTCGGTGCTGGGGGGTGCTTTTTCGGGCTTCATAGCTGGCATAGTTGGCACGGGAGGCGCTATAAGAGGCATCACGCTTTCTGCATTTAATTTAAAAACGGAGGTTTTTATTGCTACTTCTGCCATCATTGATTTGGGCATCGATTCGAGCCGAAGCATTGTGTATGCTGCAAATGGCTATATTCATCAACAAGATTTGTATTTAATTCCCTTGCTTTTTGTGGTGAGTTGGTTTGGCACGTTTATTGGTAAACAAATTGTGAATCATGTTTCAGACACGCATTTTAAAACCATTGTGTTGGTCTTAATTTTTATAACGGGTTTAGTGACCTTGTATGGTGTGGTGAAAAAATGAGTAATTATAATGTGAATCAAGTACTTAAGTATGTCAAATATGCAAATAATTGACTTGAAGGATATACTTTTGCAAAACAAAAAAATATTTACAATGAAACTGAAATCTATTTTCATGTTGACTTGCATCGTTATGTGTATGTCGCTCCACGCAAATGCCCAACAACAAGAACTGCCTTCTTGGGTGGCTATGATTGATAATTCGAATGTGAATTATTTTGAAGCCCTAAAAACCTTTAATGATTATTGGAAAGGCAAAATAAAGCCCATTGAGGAAATGGACATTAAAGACATGGAGGCGTTAACCGCTGAGGAAAAAGCCACTCGTAAAAATTATTTCGCAAACCTTACACAACCACAACGGGCCGAGTTTGATATTCTTCAATATCATTACAAACGCTTTAAACAATGGAAAAAAGAAATTCTTCAATATGTACAAGAAGATGGACGAATTCTTTCATTGGAAGAGCGCATGGCTATTTGGGAGAAACAGCAGAAGAAGTAGAGGTTAGTGTTTAGAGGTTTAGGGTTTAATTGTTTAGTTGTTTAGGTTTAGGGTTTAGTTGTTTAGGTTTAGAAGTTTAGTTGTTAGAATTTTGAGTATACCGTTTTTATCATCCATTTAAAATAGTTCAAATGAATCATTTATATCATCATCAAATTATCAAATTATTTCCTCGTGCAATCGTCCAAATGGTGTTTGGCTTGGTTGCTTTTCTATTTTTTAGCACGGCTGCATTGGGTCAATCGGCCAATTGGAGTGCTGTATTGCCGAACACGTTTCCGACCAATGCCAGCGGACAAATTCATGGGTTAACTCGTGTCAGTCAAATGAAGTTTCATCCTACATTGGCTACTAAACGCTATGCGATTAGTGCTCGAGGTGGTTTGTTTATTTCGACTAACAGTGGCGCCAATTGGGCTGTAGCACCGGGTTGTGATATTATGCCCAATCTTCGGTTGGCTTCGGTTTGCATCGATCATACCAATGATCAAATTTTGTATTTAGGCACCGGCGACCACAATTATTATTACACCGGCGGTGGCATTTATAAATCAACCAATGGAGGAACTACTTTTAGCTATATTGGTTTAACAGGCAAGCTCGTTATTGAGATGATCATGGATCCGTTGGATAATCAAAAAATTGTAGCTATTACGAATACAGGAATTTACAAAACCATCAACGCAGGTTCTACATGGGTTTTAAAATCTGCATCATTTGCAGGAGATGATCTCAAACAAAAAACGGCCACTTCAAGAGTATTGTATGCCACATCCAATGCAACGGCGTTTTATCGTTCTACCGATTTTGGCGATACTTGGACTCAAATTACAAGTGGTATTGTGTTGCCATCAGGTATAACTTCCGGTGCTGGTTGCAGGGTAGCGATTACACCAGCTGATACGAATATTGTTTATTTGGGTATGGTGGCTAATGGTGGCATGATTTATAAATCTACTGATGGAGGCACAACGTTTGCTGCCGTAAAAACAGCGGCTAGTCCTTACTTAACGTATTATGATAATTTGTCTACTTCATCTGGTCAAGGAGATTATAATTTCGGAATTGGGGTAGATAAAACAAACTCAAATATTTTATATTTAGTATCGCACAACAACTGGAAATCGACTGATGGAGGAGTTACCTGGACACAACTAACAAATTGGTGGCAAAAATGCCATACGGATATGCATGAGATTGTAACAAATCCTTATAACAATAATGAACTTTATAATATGAATGATGGAGGTGTTTTTTTAAGCACCGACGGAGGTAACAATTGGACACCCAAAAGTGACGGTATGAATGGTTATGAAATTTATCATGGCAATTGCAGTCCTACACGAAGAGATATGATTAGCATAGGCACACAAGATAATGGTGAATTATATTCGACCACCACCGCTTGGTTTACCAACCGAGGTGGAGATTGGGGTTCGCAATGTGCATTTGATTATCGAAGCAATAGCTCCATGGTGTATTATTATCAAAACAATAAACGCAGGTTGGTAAATGGCAGTGATGCTACGTATGGCTTGCCAGCACAAGCAACTTTATTACACGACATTGCTTTTCATAGAAGCGATGCCAACTTGGCTTTTGTAGCCGATTCATTTATTTATAGAACCACCAATTTAACCGCCACTACGCCCACTTGGACTCAAATAGCAACGACAGGTCGAAAAATAATGGCGATGCATGCTGCTTTTGATAATGCCAATGTATTGTATGTGATTACAGATGATGGGAACATTCGAGTGAGCCAAAATGCATTGAGTGCGACGCCTACGTTTACAACGTATGCCTTGCCGAATACAACGAATATAAAAGCTAATATTACGACGATCAAATTAGTGCCTGGCACGGTATATATTACCGCGAATACAAGAGCCTATAAATCGACAGACTATGGCGCCACTTGGACAAATATTACGTACAATTTGCCTACGGTTAATCATGTAGAAATACTAGCGGATGAGTATTTCTCTACCAATCAATTAATTTTTGTAGCGAGTAATAACACCGTGTATTATAAAACTGTAAATGCCACCACATGGACTATTTTTAATACCAATCTACCATCAAGAACAGAGGCTATAGACCTTTCTATTTTTAATGATGGCACGTCCAATACTACATTGCGATATGCAAGTTATGGTAGAAGTATGTGGGAAACACCCATTACCAATTTGAGGGCCTTGTCTTCTAGTTTTAGTGCAAACAATGTGAATCCTTGCGTTGGTGCAACGGTGCAATTTTCAGATTTATCAACAGGAGGCGTAACAACAAGAGCGTGGTCTTTTCCGGGAGGAACGCCGAGTACATCAACAGCTATTAATCCTACAGTAGTGTATAATACGGTTGGCAGTTTCAATGTATTATTAACGGTTTCAGATGGGGTAACGAATAGTACCTCCACCCAAACTAACTATATCTCTACAGCAGGTGCAATTATTCCGTTAATCGAAAATTTTGAAGGATCCATTGACCCTCCCACTGGTTGGCTAAACAATGACAACACGACCCAAAATGTGAAATGGGTGAAAACCAACACCGCAAGTGGTTTTGGCATTGGTGGTGCCTCTATGCTATTTGATAATTACAGCTGGAATAATGTAGGTGAAAAAGATGAAATTCAAATGAAACGAATTGATTTAAGTGGTTACTCAAACCCAAAACTTTATTTTGATGTAGCCTATATGGCTTATACGGGCTATAGCGATTCATTAAATGTATTGTTGTCGACCAATTGTGGTGCAACCTTTACAAAAATTTATACTAAAGGGGGCACTGTTTTATCGACTGCTGGCAGTGGTACCATTAATTTTGTGCCAACCGCTGCACAATGGAGAACAGATACGATCAATTTATCGGCTTATGCCGGTCAACAAAATGTGGTTATCCAATTTCAAAATGTGAATGGCTATGGCAATAAATTATATATTGATAACATGAATGTGAAAGGTTCGCCAATAGCTAATTTTACAGCAACGCCAACAACTGTTTGTGCAAATACCAATGTTCAATTTACGAACACATCCACAGGCTCTCCAACTGCTTATGTTTGGTCATTTTCTGGAGGAACGCCTAGCACCTCAACGTTGACCAATCCTATCATCAATTATGCAACAGCCGGAACCTACCCTGTTTCGCTTACAGCAACCAATTCCATGGGAGCTAACACAAAAACAACGACCAATTATATTACGGTGAATGTGTGTTTAGTCACCGTAAACTTAAAAGCTTTTTTAGAAGGTTATTATGTTTCTACGAATACCATGACCCCTGCTTTGTTGAATGAAGGGGTTGGCTCTAATGCACTTTTATGCGACAGTATTACGGTGGAGTTGCATCAGGCTACAAGTCCTTATGCATTGGCTTATTCTTATAAGGGAGTTATAGGCACCAATGGTTTATTAGCTTGCACATTTGCTGGCAGTGCAAGTGGCAATGCATATTATATAGTGGTTAAACATCGTAACTCGATTGAAACCTGGAGTGCAAGCCCCATAACGATTTCGGCTGTAACTGCTTATGATTTCAGCAATGACATTTCAAAAGCCTATGGTAGTAATCAATCGGCAGTAGGCAATGGGCAATATGCTTTATTTAGTGGTGATATTAATCAAGACGGGTATATAGATGGATCTGATTATCCTGATTTTGATGCCGATTCGCAAAATGGCGTTTATGGTATTTATATTGCCACCGATTTAAACGGAGATGGTTATGTAGATGGATCTGATTATCCTTTATTTGATGCCAATAGTCAATATGGGCTTTATTCGATTACTCCTTAAAAAAGGGTAAGGAGATAGAAACTTTTTGCCTCAACTGTTCTTCAAGAATTGAATCCAAATCAATATTATTGGTTTTGGAGGATAAATTAAGGCTCAAAAAAATCCGAAGCATTTCGCTTCGGATTTTTTGTTTTATAATTTCTGTATCTGTAAAATCGGTGTCTACAACTTCACCACTTTCTTCACTGTTTTAGCTTTTGAAGAATTCATTTCTAAAAAATAAATGCCACTGTTTAAAGCGCTAATATTGAGTTTTATTTGATTGGTAAAATTGCCCGTTTGTATTTTTTGTCCTTGACTATTCATCAATATAAAATCAATTTTTTCCGAGTTGCTTGAATTGATTTCTACAAAATCATTTACAGGATTTGGGTAAATGGCTAGTTGATTACCTAATTCATTGTCATCAAAATGAGTGGCCGATAGGGTTTGGTTTAATGCAAATTGCCCTTCTTTATTCAATATCCAATTGTTAGGATCAATTTTAATGCCCGTAATTATTTTGGAACTAGGAATAATAAATGTTTGTAAATTTTGTGTAATATCTACTTTAATAATGGTGTCGCCACTGGCACTCAAACATTTTATTTCTAAAGGCGTTTTAAATAATGTAGTTGCTGTAGAAGTAGTAGATTCGTTTACTTTAATATACATATTATTTCCATCACTAAAATATTGACCATAAAAAACAGGACTGCCCGAACCATATAACCATTGCGTAAAATAATCATTTAAATTAATGCCTGTAAAGGTTTGTAGTGAATTTTGCAAATCATCTATACTTGCTGTAGAAAAAGAATATTGAGTTTGAACGTTTTTTAATCCAGCAAAAAATAAACTGTCTCCTAATAAATAGCGAAGTGTGTGAACCACTGCACTCCCTTTGTCATACGTAAGTCTGCTATCAAAAATTCTGTTTACATCAGTCGTATCGGTAAAATAAACGGTGGCATTATTGTCTTGCAATACATTCGTGTGCACATCTAACATTTTTGCTTGGGCTGCGGCTAAATTATAAAAATGTTCAAACGCTAAATACTCCCCATAAGAGGCAAAGCCTTCATTTATAAAAATATCTTTCCAAGTTTTGCAGGTTACATGATCGCCAAACCACTGGTGCATTAACTCGTGTGCGTTCAGTGAAAAATTTTGTAAAAATCCAACGCTAGTCATGGTTTGATGTTCCATGCCCCCACTAAAAGGAGCCATGCAATGCCCATATTTTTCTCCATAAAAAGGATATAAACCCAATCGGTCCGAAAAATATTCAACCAACATGCCCATGCTGTCTAAATAAGGTTTTAAAAAGGGCAAGGTATTTGGGTTGTTGTAAACATAATTTACAATTGGAATGCTGTCGTTAGGCAAACTAGCAGGATGGGCATAGGTAGTATATTCTACATACTTGGCGATGGCAACAGAAATTAAGTAATAGTCAATCGCATAGTTTGTTTTCCAACGATATTTAACTTTGTTGTTGGGAAGCGTATCAATGCCTTCGAGCGTTCCGTTTGAGCCTACTTTGTTTAAATTATCGGTAGTCACAAAAATCCATGCACTGTCGGCCTTGTCTTGCAAAAATTGTTTGCAAGGGAACCATTCATAGGCGCTGTAAGGCTCACTTAAACTCCATGTAGCTTGATTTCCCCAACTGTTTGAGGTGCCTGTGCTAAAGCCATCGCCAATGGCACTTCCACCCGTTAATGATGCATTGCCTTTATAAAAAATTTGCATCGAAATATTGGCATTTTGCAGAGCCGGAGCTGGTAAAATGGCATACGTAATAGTCGCATTTCTTACAAATGCAATCGATTGATTGTTGTAAATAATGCTATCTAAAGTCAGTGCTTGATTTAATTCAAAGCAAAACGTATCTAAACTGGCATTGGTAACAGTGGCTCCAATGGTTGTAAATCCATTGACATTGGTACTGTTTCGTTCAGCAGCAATATCTAAATAATAAAAATGAACATCATATTGGCTCATTAATGCATTGGCAAAATTGCTAGCCCTTGTTTTCTTTTTAATGGATTGATAGGCTTTAAATTTACCTTCGGAGCAAGTAGTAGCCGTTTCTTGAGCAATGAGGTTATGAACGAGTACAAAGGCTATTAAAACTAAAAATATTTTTTTCATCGTACAAAAATAAATTAAAATAGGCATCCTCACAATTCAAAACGATAGTCGTACGAAATTTAGAGGTTATTGGCAGCTATTTTCTTGTAAGTATTTTATTATCAATGAAATAGAAAAAATGATGTTCCTGTAATAAAATACAGATGTTTTAACACATATAAAAAAATAACTATTTTTTTTGCAGATACAATATTTTTTACAATACTTTCGTTAATAGAAAAATCATAGCTCTTAATTTAATAAAAAATATTAGCGTTTAGCTAAAATATAACTGTAAAAGAAACCTACTAAAATTTCTTAAAATATACAGGAAGCATTTAAGATACATTCATGAATAACGTGGGTATTTTGGCTTTGCTTGTGTACCTGGTTGTAGGTAGCCTTGTTACGAGTGATGCTAAATACCTACGTTGTTTATTTTTTGGAGTCTATACAATGAAATAAACAAAATAAGGTTAATCGTAAAAGCGTTGCAACGTTTGTAGTATTTTATTCGTCAACCGAAAACATTTGGAAAATCATTAAAATCCATGATAAACAAAAATGAAAAGTAAATTGAGGAGATGTAAATTTAAGAATAAGCAACAATGGTTTGAGTTTATCAAGTAAACCATTAAAAAATTACCAAACTCTGCCAGCCGTTGGTCTGAAAGAATGAGTATTTTGCTCACTAACAAAAAATAATCTACTAAAAAAATGAAAAATTTAAAATTAATCGTACTCAGTGCAATCGTATTCGTAGCCATCGCAAGTATGGTATTTGTTGGTTGTCAGAAACAACAAGAAACATTTAGTTGTAATACTAAAATAAATGATAAAGTTATAAAAAACAGAGAAGCAAATCAGAATATTTCACGATACCAAATTGCTACTTATGATATGGATGAGCAAGTGGCGATATTCAGAAGTTTGACCAATGAAAACAAATTGAGAATATTTAATGAAAAAATTAAATATACAGTTGATAATTATAATTTGAGTATAGAGGACAAAGCACATTTACAATTTTTAATGAATAATTTTGTTCCTGAATTTTATTCTGATAATAATGTTCAAGGGCAAAATTTTGTTGATGAATGGGAATCTAAAGCAAGAAATCAATTAAATTGGGACGATTTAAAATTTGTTAGATTTGTAGGCACTTTGGCTACAGATATTGAAATTGCTGCTAAGCCTAATATAGGTGGTGGAAGTGGAAGTGATCCTGATTGCAATTGTAATAAAGATATGTATTGTGATTATATGACTAGTGGTCAACAAGACTGTGATAAAGGTAAAGTTTGTAAAACAAAAGGAGGTTGTGGGGTGCTTTGGAGCAAAGAGTGTAAAGGAAGGTGTTGGCCAAAAGGTTTGTAAATTATTTTTGAATAAAAGACTGTCTAAATGAATTGAGGTGATTTTTTTATAATAATTATCATGAGTATTTAGAGATTCAAATAAGTAAAAGAAGCATATTATACTAATATTTTATTACCAATGAAAGCCATTCATAAAATTTTAATATTTATTTTCCCAACACTTTTAGTAATAATCACTGGTGTTTTTGTACGTTCAAAAGAAATGTCTTTTGATATATATGTTACTCCTTCTTTGTTTTTAGTAATAACTTATATTCTTTGTATAAAGAACCGTGAAAAAGTATTTAAAATTTATAAATATCTACTTTTAGGTTTTCTTCTTTTTGGAGTATTGTCATTTTGCTTAGATCTGTTATATATTAATGATTTAAACGTCAAATTCTATTTTAAAATAATCCAAATAGCTTTAAGTTCTGTTATTATTTTAGAAATTTGTAAAACAAATTATACATTAACCACTTATAATATTATTTCATTATTTGTTTTTGCAATACTAAGCTTGTTTGATTTCTTTCTTTCAGCTGAAATATTTTGTTTAATAATTTTATTATCATTCATATCCATTCATTTAGCTTTCATTACCTCTCAATTTATTGAACCTACTAAAATTATTTTATTTTTATTTTTTGTGCCATTTTTTCAATTTCTTTATTTCATAGGAGGAAAAAAGTATATAGATAATTATATTAATAGTGACTCATTTACTGGAATTATTTATTCTCCAATAACTTTGAATCCTACAATGCTTGATAAAGTTGGCAAAAAAGTAATTTTAAGCAATGAAAGTACCTATTATATAATGGATTTTTGGTTTACTGAATGTGGTCCTTGTTGGCAGGAATTTCCTAATTTTCAGATATTCTATAATGAACAACACAAAAACCCATTATTAGATATTAGAAGTGTTAATATTCTGAGTAACGATACATTTAAAAATAAACTTTTTAATGACAAAATCAGTAAATTTAATTACACTTTTCCTGTTTATAAAGGAGATGATAGGTTGGAGAAACAAATGAAAATTCATTCTTACCCAACAATTATTATTTATAAAAATAAAATGATACTATTTAGAGGTTCATTAGAATTGGCAATACAATTTTTAAAAAAGAAAAAACTTTTAATTTAATTCGATAAAATCCGAAGCTAACCACTTCGGATTTTTACTTCAAAACCAGTTCCTCACAATTCAAAACGATAATTCTCTATAATTTAGAGATTATTACTACTTTTGTGCAGTCCAACAATTGAGTTGCTATTTTTTTCTACAAATTTTTCCAGTATAAAAAAAACTAAAAAAAATAAATATGTCATCATCCACTTGGTTTAAACGAATAAAGCAAAATATTTTAACTTCTACTAAAGAGAAAAAAGAAGCACCTGATGGACTTTGGGTTCAATGTCCGGGATGTAAAAAAACATCTACAATTACTGAATTGAGAGAAAGCCTTTGGGTTTGTCCTACTTGCAATCATCATAACAGAATAGATGCTGCAGAATATTTTGAAATATTTTATGACGAAGGAACGGTTTCGTTGTTATTCGAAAACATAGTATCGTATGACAAACTGGGCTTTGTAGATTTAAAACCGTATAAAAAACGGATTGTAGATGCACAAAAATCGACTGGTTTAAAAGATGCGATGACCGTAGGTGTTGGTGAAATAAACGGACAAAAAATGGTAACTGCTTGTATGAATTTCCAATTTATTGGAGGGAGCATGGGCAGTGTGGTGGGTGAAAAAATTGCCCGTGGTATTGACTATGCCATTGCGCACAAATTGCCATTTATGATTATCTCAAAATCGGGTGGCGCTCGTATGATGGAAAGTGCTTTTTCATTGATGCAAATGGCAAAAACTTCAGCAAAATTGACTCAATTAGCCAAAGCTAAATTGCCTTATATTTCATTTATGACCGACCCTACAACGGGCGGTGTTACTGCCTCTTATGCGATGTTGGGCGATTTAAATATTGCTGAACCCAATGCGCTTATTGGTTTTGCTGGCCCAAGGGTAATTAAAGAAACCATTAAAAAAGAATTGCCAGAAGGTTTTCAACGTTCAGAATTTTTATTGGAACATGGCTTCTTAGATTTTATTGTAGATAGAAAAGAGTTGAAACAAAAATTAGCTGATTTGATTTTTTATTTTCAACATTAAAAATATGTTCAAAAAAATACCGACTTTTAAAGTCGGTATTTTTTTATTCTTCAAACTTTTCTACAAACACAGCATGCATAAAATCTGTTGTGCTTGTAGATTGAAATGTTTTGTGCTTATATATATTTTTATGCGGAATGTATTCATAATCTCTAGCCATGATTTCATGATGCTTGGCCAAATATTCAATACCATCCAATATTAAGTTAACATCTTCATTGCTCATGGTTGGGTGAATAGAAAGTCGAATCCAACCTGGACGAACAGATAAATTTCCTCGATTCAGTTTTTCTATGATTTCATTTGATTTTTCTTGATCAATATTTAATAAATAGTGTCCATAGGTACCAGCACATGCGCATCCACCTCGTACTTGAATGCCAAAATAATCGTTTAATAATTTCACCCCTAAATTAAAATGCAGGTCTGTAATATAAAAAGAAACCGCACCAATTCGATGTTCAATATTGCCAGCCAAAATATGTAAATTTTCAATCTTCTTTAAACGGGCAAATACTTTATTTAATAAATCTTCTTCTCGTTTAAGCATGTTATCTACGCCCATTTCTTTTTTAAGTTTAAAGCACAATGCCGTTTTAATGCCTTGTAAAAAAGCGGGTGTTCCTCCATCTTCTCTTTCCTCTATATTGTCTGTGTATTGATGAAATTTCCATGGAGTGGTAAATTTTACAGTTCCCCCACCCGAGTTGTCGGGAATGGAGTTTTTGTACAAACATTTGTTCATCACTAAAATGCCAGAAGTGCCTGGGCCGCCTAAAAATTTATGAGGTGAAATAAAAACGACATCTAATTGTTGAGATTCTTTGGCAGGATGCATATCAATGTGCACATAAGGACCAGAACAAGCAAAATCAACAAAGCAAAAACCACCAGCTTGGTGTATCATTTCTGCCATCAAATAATAAGGGGTAATAACGCCCGTAACGTTTGAAGCGGCTGTGATAGAAGCAATTTTTAACTTTCTATCTTGGTATTGATTGATTAATGCTTGAAAATGAATTAAATCTACTTCACCTGTTTCGTTTGGATTAATAATTTCTACATCAGCAATGGTTTCTAGCCATGAGGTATGATTAGAATGGTGCTCCATGTGGGTAACAAATACAATGGGTTTGTCTTCGGGCTTTAGCCCCGTTACACAATTATATTTATGCAATTGTTCAGGAATTCTTAAACCTAACATTCGTTGTAATTTATTGATTACACCTGTCATTCCTGAACCTTCAAAAATTAATATATCCTCGTCATTCGCATTAATTTCTTTTTTAATAAATTGTTTAGCTTCATGATAGGCTTTGGTCATTAACGTGCCTGTTATCGAAGTTTCAGTGTGCGTATTGCCACAAAATGGAAATACTTTTTCATGCATCACTTTTTCTAATGGTGCATATATTCGGCCACTGGCAATCCAATCGGCATACAACATTTTTTTCTCGCCAAAAGGAGTCATAAATGTTTGATTGATACCTATGGTTTGATCCCTAAACAATTTAAAATGGTTTTCTAACATGTTGTTCCTCAAATTTTGTGCGTGTGAAAATACAATCTATTCATAAGTTATGCAAATTGAGTTCGTAATAGGCTATTCGTAAATTATTCAATAAACTACATTTTTGTAAGCTTATATTTTACTTTACATTTGCTCTCTATCATGAAGGAAATATCCAATCGCTCGGCCACTTTTAATTATGCTATTGAACAAAAGTTCACGGCAGGAATGGTTTTGCTTGGAACTGAAATAAAAGCACTTCGTCAAGGGAAAGCAAATTTTAATGACAGTTATTGCCTCATTGATAAAGGGGAAATGATTATTAAAAGTTTGCATATTGCTGAATATAATTTTGGCACGGCTAACAATCATATTGCCCTTCGTGATCGTACCTTATTATTGAATAAAAAGGAGCTCAAAAAAATTATTTCTAAAACAAAAGAAAAAGGATACACTATTATTCCATTACGAATTTTTATGAGTGAAAGTGGCTATGCAAAAATAGATATTGCGTTAGCTAAAGGTAAAAAAATGCACGACAAACGAGATAGCATCAAAGCGAAAGATGCTGAACGAGATTTAAAAAGAACGTTGAATTATTAGCCATAGGTTTTGTAGTAGAATATTATGCAGATATGCTCTTTCAAAATAGTATACATGTAAAAAAATCCCAAGAATTTTTCTTGGGATAATATTTTATAAAGTTAAACAAGCCGGTCAACTGAAACCGCCAACCGCCAACATTTTTAGAACGGTAAATCATCCGCAATTTCTGCACCGGGCATTACGCTTGCATTTTGAACAGGTTCTGTTTGTGTTGGAGCAGCGTAAGTTTGTTGTTGAGGTGCAACAGCTTGCGTTCCAGCAGCAACTTTTTCTAAACGCCAAGCTTCTAAAGAATTGAAATATTGAGTGACGTTTTTAGTTGGGTTAAACCACTCACGCCCACGTAAATTAAATGAAACTTTCATTTCTTCACCTACGTTATATGAATCTAATAAGCCACATTTATCTTGGCTTAATTGAAAATTAATTGCTTGAGGATATTGTGTAGTTGTATCCGTCATGATTACGAACTCCCGTTTTGCAAATTTATCGCTTACTTGTTGAGTTTCAAATTTTGCTTTCAAAGCGCCGACTACTTCAAATGATGCCATAGTTTTATAATTTTATTGTAATTTAATTGTACGAAGTTAATTCTTATTTGTAATTTTATGCAAATTGTAGCATGAAAATTTTCAACAGATTTCTTCTTTTTTCACTTTTCTTAATTACAAGTTGCAAAACGCAATATGTCGCAACTTCAAATGATAAGCAAGTTTATAAAGTCACTTCAAACAATCAAACAGACACTCTTTCTAGCATTGAACTTTATTTAAAACCTTTTAGAGATAGTTTAAACATGACCATGAATGAAGTAATTGGTGAGGCCATGGGTGATTTTATAAAAGAAAAACCAAGTGGTAGCTTGGGTAATTTGGTTGTGGATGCCATGTTAGCTGATGACGGATGCCAGATGACGGATGGCAGGAAAGTTAGTGGAGCTATAACAAACCCTGGTGGATTACGCATTAATCAAATACCAAAAGGAAAAATTACCAAAGAGAAAATTTTTGAATTATTGCCTTTTGAAAATGAATTAGTGATTGTGGAAGTGAAAGGAACCGTTTTGAGACAATGGATGGAGTTGATTAAAGGTAATGGTGGTTGGCCAATGACAGAAGAGGTTACATCACCTTCAAAAATTTTACGAAACTATAATTTAGATTCCACGTATTACATTGCAACAAATGATTATGTTGCAAATGGAGGAGATAATTGTAGTTTTTTAATTCCTTGTAAAAAATATCCTACAGGAAAAACGATTAGAGAATTGGTGATTGCTTTCATCAAAAAAAGTAAAATTATTATTCCAAATCAAACCTATTTTATTCCACTTTCTAAATATTATTAAAATGCAAAACCCGACATCTGACATCCGGCATCTGACATCATCCAGAAGGTCATTCATAAAGCAAGCAACAGTAGCCACCACAGGTTTATTACTAGCCAATAATATGGATGTTTTTGCTAACATCGAACATCAAACATCAAACATCGAACTAACCGTGCTACATACCAATGATGTGCACAGTCGTTTAGATCCATTTCCGATGGATGGCAGTAAATATCAAGGTTTGGGAGGCGTAGTAGCCCGTGAAAAAATTATTCGTTCAGTAAGAAACGAAGTTGACAATGTGTTGTTGTTGGATGCTGGAGATATGTTTCAGGGCACACCATATTTTAATTTTTTTAAAGGCGAACCCGAAATGAAAGTGATGAGTATGTTGAAGTATGACGCTGCAACCCTTGGTAATCATGATTTTGACAATGGCATTGATGGTTTAGTAAAGCAAATGGATTATGCCGATTTTCCGATTGTCAATTGCAATTATGATTTTGCAGGAACAGCTTTGGAAACTTTAATTTCTCCTTACACCATCATTAAAAGAGGAAAACTAAAAATCGGCATTTTGGGCGTAGGCATTGATCCAAAAGGATTGATACCTGATAGATTATGTAAAGGCATTATGTATAACGATCCAATTGTTCGTGCAAATGAAATTGCTAATTATTTAAAAAATAAAAAGAAATGTGATTATGTAGTATGTCTTTCTCATTTGGGTTTTGAGTATAAAGACAACAAAATTTCGGATAAAATATTTGCCAAAGAAACCGAAAATATTGATATGATATTGGGTGGGCATACACATACATTTTTGGACGAGCCGGTAATGATAAAAAATCGAAATCAACAAGAAATTATTGTAAATCAAGTGGGTTGGGCAGGTATTCACCTAGGCCGGATAAATATTTATTTTGATAATAAAAAGCACTATGACTACGTTTCAAAAAATACTGTCATAGAAGTGAAAGAAACAAGTGTTTAAAAATTTTTTTTTTCAACAAAAAATTACCATTTTCGTAGTCCGTAAGAAAATAGTTATGAACACTATCTGAATAAATAAACTACTGAAGAATATTATTTAATCATTAAGAAAAAAAACGGACAAAAAGAAATGACAAAAACCTTTGATAAAATATGGGAGAATTGTTTGAAGGTAATAAAGGATAATATTAGCTGGCAGTCATACAAAACATGGTTTGAGCCAATTAAGCCTGTAGCATTAGAAGACAACGTTTTAGTAATAGAAGTTCCGAGTCAATTTTTTTACGAATGGCTAGAAGAGCATTACGTAGAATTAATTGCTAAAACCATTAAACGGGAATTAGGTAAAAATGCACAATTGGAGTATAGAATTTTAATGGAAAACCAAACCAAGAAAAATCCTGCTTCTATTCGTGTAGCGGCAAGTACACAACAACAAACGAAATTATCTAATAATTATGTAGACGTTCAATTAGGAAACGAGTCGGGCATTAAAAACCCATTTGTAATACCTGGTTTAAAACGTTCGCAAATAGATCCACAATTAAATCCAAACAACACGTTTGAAAATTTTGTGGAAGGAGAATGTAATCGCTTAGCAAGAAGCGCTGGTATGGCTGTTGCACAAAAACCGGGAGGAACTTCATTTAATCCATTGGTGCTTTACAGTAATTCTGGTTTAGGAAAAACCCATTTAGTTCAAGCAATAGGTAATGAAACAAAAAGAGCACATCCTAACAAAACGGTTTTGTATGTAAGTGCTGAAAAATTTATTCATCAATTTATTGAGCATTCTCGTAACAACGAAATAAATGATTTCATTAATTTCTATCAATTGATAGATGTATTAATCATTGATGATATTCATTATTTTGCACCAGCTATAAAATCACAAGATGCATTTTTCTCCATCTTCAATCATTTGCACCAAAATGGCAAGCAATTGATTTTGACGAGTGATAAGCCGCCAAAAGACTTAGATGGCATGCAAGAGCGTTTATTGTCTCGTTTCCGTTGGGGTTTGAGTGCTGATTTACAAGCGCCTGATTTTGAAACACGTATGGCAATTTTGGAACACAAAATGCGCAACGATGGTTTAGAATTGCCTGTGGAAGTGGTGAAATATTTAGCCTACAATGTTCAAAATAATGTGCGTGAAATGGAAGGTGCGTTAATTTCGTTATTGGCTCACTCTTCTTTAGTGAAAAAAGAAATTGATTTAGACTTAGCGAAAAAAGTATTACGCAATATCGTTAAAACTTCGTCTAAAGAAATTACGATTGACACCATTCAAAAAATGGTATGCGATTACTACGAAATTGGTTACGATAAATTGCAAGCAAAAACACGTAAACGAGAAATTGTTCAAGCCCGTCAAATATCCATGTTCTTGGCAAAACAATTTACAAAGAACTCATTGAAAACCATTGGAGATCATTTTGGAGGACGAGACCACACAACGGTTATTCATAGTTGTCAAACCGTGAAAGACTTGATGGATACTGATACTATGATCCGAGAACAAGTAAAAGAGTTACAACAAAAAGTGCAATTAGCAGCTATTTAATAGCAAATTGATATGATATAAAAAAGGCGTTGAATATTTTCAACGCCTTTTTTATGATTTTTAGAATATTATTCAATGCGTTTAATTCTCGCACCTAAAGCTTGTAAACGAGTGTCAATATTTTCGTATCCACGATCTATTTGTTCAATATTTTGAATGATGCTTTTACCTTCTGACGAAAGTGCAGCTATTAATAAAGCAAGCCCTGCTCTAATATCAGGCGAAACCATAGTATTACCTCTTAATTTTGTTTGTTTATCCAAACCAACTACAACTGCTCTGTGCGGATCACACAATACAATTTGCGCACCCATATCAATTAATTTATCCGTAAAAAACAAACGACTTTCAAACATTTTTTGATGAAACAAAACAGTTCCTTTTGCTTGAGTGGCAACCACCAAAGCAATGCTCAATAAATCGGGTGTAAAGCCTGGCCAAGGATGATCGTAAATGGTTAAAATATCACCACCAATAAATCGATTGATTTTATAATGTTCTTGAGCAGGAATATAAATATCATCATTTATAATTTCCATTTGTATGCCAAGTCGTTGAAAAGTATCGGGTATGCAACCTAAATATTTTACATTGCAATTTTTTATTTTGATAGCTCCACCAGTCATGGCCGCTAAACCAATAAAAGAACCTACTTCAATCATATCCGCCAACACAGTATGTTCACAACCTTTAAGGCTATCTACATCCACACCTTCTACAGTTAATAAATTAGAACCTATGCCCGAAATTTTAGCACCCATTCGATTTAATATCCTACATAATTGTTGCAAATAGGGTTCACATGCCGCATTGTAAATACGTGTTTTTCCTTTTGCTACAATGGCTGCCATTAAAATGTTTGCCGTACCTGTAACCGATGGTTCATCCAACAGCATATAGGTGCCTATCAATTCTTCAGCTTCTAATTGAAAAAAGTGTTCTTCATTATTATAGTGATATTTTGCGCCCAGTTTTTCAAAGCCTAAAATATGTGTATCTAACCGACGACGACCAATTTTATCGCCACCAGGTTGAGGAATATAGGCTTTTTTGAAACGTGCTAAAAATGGACCAGCCAACATTACAGAACCTCTTAATTTTCCTGATTTTTTTTTGTATTCTGGGCTGATTAAATATTCAAGATTGATATTGGTTGCTAAAAATGAATAAGAATTTGAGGAAAGCCGTTCAACGATTACACCCAAATCTTGCACCAATTCGATCAAGGTTCTTACGTCCAATATATCAGGAATATTGTGTATAGTAACTTTTTCTTTGGTTAACAAAGTAGAAGCAATTATTTGCAATGCCTCATTTTTTGCACCTTGTGGTGTTACTTCTCCGCTTAAAGGGATGCCTCCGTAAATTTCGAAACTATTATTCATACTTTGCTAAAGTACTTAAATAGACAATTGCTTACAACATATTGTTGTTATTTTTTTTCTTAAACCGATTAAATTTATTATTTTGAGGTCGATTGCTGCTGTTGTTGTTGTTATTTTGAGGACGATTGGTATTATTTGTGTTTCGAATATTACTGTTTCGGTTGCTACTTGCATTACTGGCCACAAAATGTCTTTTTACACCACGTTGCATTTCAGGATGAATTGTGTGGTCAACAATATCTACAAACTCTGTAAATTTTTTGCTAGGATCATGCACTAATTTACCTTTACTCATGGCAAAAAGTTCATCTTTTATCATATCGTCGTGCACATTTTCTCCGTGCCAATTGCTATAAGCAACTTTCATAAATAATGCTAAAACAGAAACATAGCCTTGCTTTTTTTCTTCGTCTACTTCTTCAATGGCTTTGGTATAAAGGTCTTCAAATTTTTTCCCAAAGTGATTCCACCTAATTTTGGTTTTTGGATAATGTAAAGGTTCTGGTTTTTTTTCTTTTGCCTCTTGAGTGGGCACAGGATAAGGACAATCTACTTCTAATTTGTAGTCAGTCATTAAATATAAATGATCCCAAAGTTTATGATAATAATCTTCAATGTCTTTAAGTTGCGGACTTAAAATGGCCATCACTTCTATGATTGCTTCAGCATTTTTTTGTCTTGTTTCTTTATCTTCAATTTTCATTAAATAAGAAACCATGTTTTGTACGTTTCGACCATATTCTTTAATGGTCATTAAATTTCTTGATGTATTGTATTGCATAAATACGAATTGCTCGTTTTTAAATATCTTATTGTTTTATGAAATGAGATTTTGGATACTATTAGAAAAAATCTAATAAAATAATTGTAAACCAAAATCAGTTGTACTAAGGTGTTACAAATATACGTCAAATAGATGAAAAAATGAGTTTTTGAGTTTAAATTTTATCCAAAACAAACTTTATAAATAGGCTATTATTCAATGATTTGTATCATTTTAAACATTGGCGTTTGTTTGCCGATTACAAATTTACCTAAATAAATGCCAGGTGTTTGTACAATTTGAATTGGGTTATTATTTTCGAATGCAGTGTGTTGAACGAGTTGCCCATTTAAATTATATAAATAAAATGAACCTTTATGCGCGTTATTATTAATATAAAAAAAAGAATGCATTGGATTAGGGTAAATATCTAATGTATTGATAGAATAATCGGTTGTGAATAATGGTACATGATAGATTTGTCCAGCATTTGAACCCCAAATATAACTGGCTAAATCTGGCAAATCAATAAACGGATTTCGATTCATTTGCCAAGTATAAATATAATTATTTCGATTCATTTCAAAGTCGTCTCTTGGGTCTAAGTTATTCCAAAGTAACAATGAATCTAAATCACCTAGTTGATACGTAGTGGTATCATTCGGATTGCCTGCAACTACATCTAAGCCATTATAGCGAACACACATATAAAATACGGCTCTAGCAACGTCACCTTTCCAACTGCCTTGGTTACCTGTTGGTCCGTTGTAATCTTGTCCATAATCTTTATTATTTCGAGTACTGTTTTCGGTTGCATCCTCTGCTCTTAGGTGATGCGCATCGGCATGACCAGCCAATAAATCATTTGCATTGGTGGGTAAATACACATTAATTCCATCAGGAATATCGGCAGTTCCATTGCTATAGCCCCCCCGAGATTGAGGATAGATATGTTCTCGATTCCATTTTCCAGTTCCAGTTCCTGTAGTTTGAAAATCATATTTTGCTCGTGGCGTTTCAACGTACATTAAACAAACTTGATTTCCATTTTTAGGATTGTGGTCTGCTTCTTTTAAAATCTCAATCATATCCCCATAATTATGTGCTCTAACAACCGTGGAATCGGCAATAATATTTTGCAATGCTTGTTTTAAAGCACTTCCAGATAATCCATCAATTGAATTATAGTAACCAACAGGAGTTGTACTCGCTACTATTCCATAGGTAGGTTGTGTGGGTGGTCCCCATGGATCAATCGTAAAATCATTGTCAATAATAATAATCTCTAAATTGTCATTTAGTTTATTAAAACCAGCAGGAATTGCTCCTATTTTTATTTTTGCAGTTTCGTCGCCTTCATTATTTGTGTCATCAACTGTAGTGATAACCGTTGACCAATTGCTAGAACCAGCAGGAATAGCAACATTTACACTGCCAGTATAATCAGCTAAATTAAAATTACCATTGCTTAATGATATATTGAAATTGAGTGCTGTAGTCACTGGTGTTTGAGTTGTGATGGTAATATGAATGGTGTCTCCTTCAGTTCTATTCGCATTTGATGCAAGAATAGAAATTCCATTATATTGATATCCTGAACCATCATTCATAGCGCCTGGAGTAGGCAATTTTACTTCAAAACTACCGTCATTTTTTCGTTGAATCGATTCAGTTTGTTGGGCATTATGTTCATTTTCGTTCATTTGTACTTGAGGAAGTGAAATCCCTAATAGTGCCATTAATGCTAGTGCATCAGGGTCGCTGGTGTCGTAAGCAAGTGCATCAATTAAGTTAGTTGTAGTGGCTAATGTTCCATCAGGAAACGCAGTTGCAGGCGCTTGATAAATAGCAATTGCATCTTCACCATTTTGAATAATATTATCCGGAAAAATTTTATCAGGAACTGGAGAAACGCTGTTGCATCCTACGGTTGCGATTCCGTTTATATCTGTTGTAATATTACTTAAATCGATTGTGAAGTAACTTAAATTGGCAGTGCTTGATGCAGGATTTCCATTAAACAAAACTAAAATGTAGCCATTTAAAGAAGTGTTTGGAGTTAAGGTTCTTATTTCTACAAATTCTTTATTGTCAATTCCTGGGGTATCAGCATCTAACTCATTGATAAAAATTTGTGCTGTAAGTAATTGCGAACAAAAAAACAGGGTGCAAAAAAATAATGTTTTAATATAAAATGAGCAATTCATGTAAATATTTTTTTTATGGGTAAAGATAGATAATTAGTAAAAAGGATAGAACGAAACTAGAAAAGATGAACGATGAAATCAAAGAAATAAGAATATACAATGCTTCGGATAAATACAGCAATTAAACACCACTTAAGAAGTTGTTTTGGATGAACTCCAAAGCCATAACCAATTCCGATAGATGCTGGACCACCAATAATAAGCGTTCCAACAAAGCCAATACCAATAACCCCATATCTATCCCACAGTTTTCGCATTAATTTGTCTTTACTTGATATTTCTTTGGGAGGTTTCGGTTTTTTATATTTTGCTGCAAAATGTTTTATTTTTTCACCTAAAAACGCAGCTACAAAAACGCCTATAACACCTCCCACTATAGTTGTAATGCAAATAGTAAATGGCGATAGTTTAAATGCTAAACCACTAGCAATAGCAGCATAAATTTCGAATGTTGACAAAAAAGCAACTAACAATATTTTGTAAATCATGTATTTTACTCCGTGTAGATTTACCGAATGTAGGAAAGTTTATTTAACATTGATATTTTAATATCTGATAGGCTATGATTTGAACCAATTATTGTTTACGCACAAATTGAAATGCTTGTCCAATTTGCTCAATTACATCGGTTATTAAAAGACTTTCAACACTTTGTTTTTGAATAGATAAATCAGCAGCAAGACCATGCAAAAATACAGCAATTGTAGCTGCTTACATTTTGTAATTATTAAGTATATCCAAAATTGCTTTTATGAGTATTGATTTGATTTTTGAAAGCTAGGTATCATTAAGGTATACCAAATGTACTTTTAAAATTATTTCAAATTTAATAAATTCTATGTTTTTTATAAAAATGAAAAAATAATTTATCATATTATCGATATGAAATGAATTAATAAAATTTCACAAGTGTTATTTAAAAGTAGAATTTTATAAACAACTAGATAATAATTATATTTTACTTATTCAATCACAATATTATAAAAATATATATATAAAAAATCTATAAAATAGGATAAATACTGAATTACTATAATAACAAAATTATTAAATAATTGATACGATTTATTTTTAGAATTTTAATAAACTAAAATAAATAAATCATGTACAAGAACTTACTACTCTTTAAAAAAAGAAAAAATTATTTAAAAATAATATTATATTATTTATTGATATTTTTAATCCCCAAAGGGCTTTCCTCTCAAGTTAGCGTTGCTGGGTCGGCAGGCGCTGCAAATGGAAATTATACAACTTTAAAACTTGCATTTGATGCCTTAAATTTAGTTACTAATCAAACAGGAAATTATGTTACTGTTAGTATTACTGCTAATACTACAGAAACCGCTTCTGCCGTTTTAAATCAGCCATCAGGAGGTAATTGGACGAGTTTAAAAATTTCTCCATCAGGTGGAGCTTCAAGATCAATTACGGGTTCTTTTACAAACCCAATCATAAATTTAAATGGAGCTGATCGGGTAACCATAAATGGTCTAAACACAGGAAGTAATTCATTAATTATAGCAAACACAAGCACAACTGGTGGTTCAGCATTGCAATTCATAAATGATGCTACCAACAACACCGTTACTTCTTGCACATTGAAATCATTATTTCCTTCCAATACATCTGGAGTAATCAATTTTTTAACCACCACAGGAACAACTGGGAATGATGGAAATACGATTAATCTTTGTGATATTGATTGTGGTGCTGGAGTAACAGCATCTCCTACATTAACTGCAAGAACTGGAATTTATTCTGCAGGAACGACTACGACAACTGCATTAAACAATAGTGAAAATACAATTTCAAATTGTACTATTTTCAATTTCTTTGCTGCCGCTGCTGCAAGCAATGGAATATTACTTTCTACTGGTAGTACAGATTGGACAATCAGTAACAATAGTTTTTATCAGACTTCAACAAGAACTGCAACTACCGGTGCTACAAATACTGCTATCAATATCAGCAATACTGTAAGTGGAAATAATTTTGTAGTCAGTGGAAATAGCATTGGGGGTGATTCTCCTGATGCAACCGCTACTGCTAATAAATGGACTATTACTGCTGCATTGACCAATGTTTTTAATGGAATTACATTAAACGTAGGAACCACAACTGCCAGTAGTATACAAGGGAACACTATCAAGAATTTAAGTATTCAATCTGCATCAAATGCGAATGTGTTTGTAGGAATAAACGTTACCGCAGGAAATGTAAATATTGGTACAATTACAGGAAATGTAATAGGAAGTACAAGCGTTTCTGCAACAACAGCAGCACTATCTAGTATCACGTTGTTGCAATCAACAGCCAATGCAGGAATAGGTTGTGGTATTTTTACAAGTAGTGCAGGAACCGTGAATGTTAGCAACAATAGCATAGGTGGTATCTTTATGGCAGCTGCAGCAGGACCCAATACATTAGGCCATACCTTTTATGGTATTCGTTTGACCGCAGGTACAAATAATGTATACACTAACAACATTGGTTCTACTTCAAATGCAAACAATATTTATTCTGAAGGTTCAAAAAATGCAACAGCTAATGTAAATACATTAGCAGGAATCAGCATGAGTGGAGGAACCAACAATGTTGGAGGTAGTGGACCCAATCAAGGAAATACCATCTCGAATATTAGTTACAATGCAACGGGTGGTACTGGACCAACAACAGCAGAAACAGTATATGGAGTGCACGCAACTTTGGGTACAAATTCAATTGTGAAAAATAACATTTCTAATTTAAGTAACGTGTCTGGTAATGTTGGAACAGGCGCTTCAGCTTCGGTTGTAGGGATTTATGTACAATCAGCTACTACTAATCATACAGTTTCTCAGAATACCATTTCAAATTTATCAAATACGCATGCTACAGCCGCGGTAAGTATTCAAGGTATTTTTTATAATAGTTCCACAGGAACAAATATTGTAGAGAGAAATTTAATTTATAATTTAGATGCATCAAATTCTACTGCATCTTTGCATGGTATTTGGATTAATGGGGGTACCACAACTTATCGAAATAATATGATTCGTTTAGGAACCAATGGCAACTCAGCTACATTAGGAATGGCCATTAATGGAATTTCAGAAACAATAGCAGGGGTTGATAACCTTTATTTTAACAGTATTTATATTGGAGGAGCTCCCACAACGACTGCTAATAATTCATTCGCATTTCAAAGCACGATAATAACCAGTACTCGAAATTATCGCAATAATATTTTCTGGAATGCAAGAAGTAATAATGGTTCAACGGGCAAGCATTATGCAATTCGAGTTGGAGGAACTACAGCAAATCCTGCTGGTTTAATTTCAAATAATAATGATTTATTTGCTAATGGAACAGGTGGTTTTGTTGGATTATTCAATGCAATTGATAGGACCTTTTCAACATGGCAATCAGCAACAGGACAAGATGCAAGTAGTATAAATGCAGATCCATTGTTTGCAGGGGCAACTGCTGTGACTCCAGATTTGCATATTACTTCAGGCACACCTATAAATGCAGTTGGTTTTGCAATAAGTTCAGTTACAACAGATTTCGACGGAGATTATAGAATTAATTTAACACCAACTGATATCGGTGCTGATGCTTATGATGCCGACTGTACTACAGCCATTGGAGGAACAGCAATAGGTAGTTCTAGTTTTTGTAGTTCAGGTGCACCAGCAATAACTGCAAGTGGTTTTTCTACTGGTGCAGGAACAACTTATGAATGGATGTCTTCTTCAAATGCTTCAGATTATTCAATAGCAGGTACTGTTATATTAGGACAAACAGATCCATCTACTTTAACAGTAGGTGTTATTTCAACTACAACATATTATTGGCTTAAAGTAAGTTGTGCAACAAATGCTTCAACTGCTTATTCAAATATGATTACGAGTACTGTATTTAATTTAGCAGCTGGAACTAGTATTTCTACTTGCGATGGAGCAGGAGCTATAAATATCACCAATGGAGCTGTAAATAATAATTATGCTGTAGCTACTTGGACTTCAAGCGGAACAGGTACGTTTACAAACGCTACTTCAATAACAGCAGCTACTTATAATCCAAGTGTTACAGATTTGTCTTTAGGAAATGTAACACTAACCTTAACAGGAACAGCTACTTCTCCCTGTCCTTTGGCAACATCTACAAAAACCCTAACAATCAATCAAGCCGCACCAGTGACCACAAATGTTTCTTTGTGTACAGGTGGTACAAGTATTGCTTTAACAGCAACAAGTTTATGTAAACAATCTATCTCAGTATTTGGCGGTACAATTACCAGTACTTCTCCTACTGCACATCGTCCGGTTTCAGGAGCAAATTCTACTACATGTGGTTTTCAACAAACTCCAGGGGATATTAGACCCTACAATAAGCTTAATTTTAAAGTAACGGTTTCGGGGAATTATATTTTTACAATGAATGATAATGCAAATTATGATGCCATTGCTTATATTGTTAAAGACACTTTAGGTACTAGTTTTGTACCAGGGCTTTGTTCAACACAACCAGGCGGTGGAGGTAAATTTATTCGTGAAGATGATGATGATTCTCCAATAGGCGATGAACCTCGATTAGGATTTGGAGGTTCTGGCTCGGTAGGTGCAGGTACAATGTATTTAATTGCTGGTGATAATTATAATATGATTACTACCTTTTTTAACAACCCTACTTTACCACAATCATTTTCATGGACAATTACAGGACCTGGTGGTGGTGGACAAGTTGTCAATCAATCACCAACTGATGCAGTAATTAATTGGTATGACGCACCAGTAAATGGAAATTTAGTGGCGACAGGTGGTAGTTTTGATCCAGTACCTAATATTTTAGCAAATACTAACACAGCAGGTACAACAACCTATTATGCAGCATGTTCAAATAATTTAACTTGCCGAACTGCAGCAGTATATGACATAGTCAATACGATTGTACCATCATCAAATATAGGAACAGTTAGTGTAAATGAAGTTCAAGCAGATGGTTCATCAATCGTATATTCTAAAAATTGTGATTTAGTTGGAAAAATAATTGACGCAAGTGGCGGTAATACATTGGGTTCCACAACCATGTCAGCAACATTAGCTTCTACCAATCCTATTGGAAGTCAATACGGATTTACGTATTGTAAACGTACATTTGAGGTAAGTCCAACAAGCAATGGTTCTGCTAATTTAACCTTTTATTTAACGCAAGCAGACTTTACTGATTTTAATGCTAACAAGCCTACTTGGATGTCTCCATTACCTACAAGTCCAATAGATCCATTTATTGCAAATATTCGAGTAACAAAAGTATCTACCAATGGAGCACATAAAAACGTTTTATTATCGAATAGTAATTTCTCTTGGAACACAAATGGTTACTGGCAATTGTCAGTAAATGTAGTTGATACAAGTGCAGGCACTTATTATATAACATCAACACCAGATTGCGTAAATAAAGAAGTAAGTGGTTTAACAGTGGGAGCGGTAACTAGTACTACTGTTCCATTAACTTGGACGCCATTACCATCTACAGAATATGGTTGGTTTCAGGTACAATATAAACTTTCAAGTTCTTCTACATGGCTTAATAGCAGTATTGCTTCTGTTGGAGCTTCATCTTCTATTGTTACAGGTTTAGTAGTAAATACTTCGTATGATTTTAGAGTAGCACGGGTATGTTCTCCTACGTATACTGGAAATTGGACTGTTCCTGTGAGTACTAATACAGCAACAATTCCATGCTCTTACCCTCCAAGTAACATTGTAGTTTCAAATGCAACTTTATCATCAATAACAATAAATTGGAGTCCAGTAGCCAATATTGGATGGTATGGAGTTCAATACAAAAAAACGTCAAGTACTACTTGGAGTTCATTTACAACTGGAAATTCTTCAGTAGTTATAAATGGGTTAAGTGCGAACACATCATATGATGTACAAGTAAAAACATTTTGCAATACTTCAAATGCAGGTTTATCAAGTGCATATAGTGCAACTGTTATAGCAAATACTAATGGTGTACCTTGTTCATTAGCCCCAACTGGATTAACTATAGGAACAGTAGGTATGACAACCGCAACCGCAACTTGGACTGCAGTAACAGGTGTTGGATGGTATGGTATTCGATATAGAGCAGTAACAGCAGGAAATACAAATAATTGGTTGAATATTACCTCTGCAACTCCATTTATTTCAATAAATGGCTTACTAGCAAATACTTTATATGAAATACAAGTAAAAACTTTCTGTACAAGTGCAAATGCTGGTGTGTCAAGTGATTGGTCCAGCTCTGAACAGTTTACAACTACATTAACTTCTACCAATCCTTGTACAGTAGCTCCAACAGGTTTAGCAATATCGTCAATAACAGGAACAACTGCAACAGCCACATGGAATGCAATAACCTCTGGATATGGTTGGTATGGTTTTAAACACAGAGCTCAAAATACAACCACTCCTAATGCTTGGATTTTATCTACTACTACAACCAATACAAAATCATTAATAGGTTTAGTATCAGGTACGACTTATGAAGCTAGTATAAAAGTATTTTGTAATAATAATTACCCAGGATTATCAAGTAATTGGAGTGATACAACATTTACCTTTACCG